>JAOZMB010000185.1 GCA_029934515.1 Bacteroidales bacterium | reverse complement strand
TAATTCGTAATTCGTAATTCGTAATTCGTAATTCGTAATTCATAATTCATAATTCGTAATTCATAATTCGTAATTAAAGTATGTGTTGTAAAATTGCAGCAAGTTCCATCGAGTATGCAATACCGATATGTATTATAATTCCTCCAAAAATATTTTTCCTATAATAAGAATGAATGCCAAGAATAAACCCTCCAAAAAAAGAACTTATCGTCTCGCCTGCTGGTTTTCCGAAATGTATAAAAACATAAGCAACCGCCATTGGTAAGACTGCTTCTTTTCCTAAGACTTTTACCAATCCAATTACAAGAGCACCTCTAAACAAAAGTTCAATACTTACAAAATCAAGACCGTAAGCAATTTCAAATATTATAACTTTTAGAACATCTGGCATACCAAAAACGTTTTCGTACTTCCAAAATTTAAATTGTGGATAAGTATGTTGAAAATCATTTTGAAAAGAAGCAAGTGCAATAAATGGTACCATAAAAAGTATTAAAATAAAAAAAGGACGATAATTCATTCCTCTATAACGCATACCATATATATGATTAGTATCTTTGTCATAAATTAGTTTAACTATATAAAAAACTATAATAAACGGTAATATTCTTTTTATATTACCAAAAACTTTAACAAGGAAATACATTTCGTCTCTTCCGTTTTGAATTTTGCTTGCCAAATCGCGATATTGATGGAAAGCAGTCATAATCGCAAACATACCAAAGAAAACAATAATCTTTATCCAAAGTTCTGTTCTTTTCAATTTATGGGTCTGTTTTTTTATCAGAAGAGTTGGTATTAAAACCATCATATAAGCTCCAAAATAAAAACTGAAATAAACAGGAGCACCCATTGCTGTCCCAAAATATATATCAATATATTTGTCTTCTATATCAAACATATAGTTTAATATTATAGAACCAGTTAAAAATAGTACAGCAAAACCATAAACAAAAATGTTAAAATCTGCTCTGATAAAATTCCGTATTTCTTTAATTATATCTCTCAATGTTGTATTTTTTTGGTTATTATTTTTTCATTATGAAAATATTGTCTTTAAATATTAGACCTACCGCAATGATAATTAGTAAAAAAGCAAGATAATGATTCCATTTATACTCAAATTTACCAAATAAAATATTTGCCATAAACATAAAAGCAATTAAGTGTATAACTTCCTGAATTATTTTTAAATTAACTAATGGAATTTTATCAGAAAAGACTTCTCTATGAGCATAAACATGAAGCCAATATTCAAAAAAAGCAATACCCCAACTTAAAAATAAGGCAAGCCAAAAATTTAACTTATCAAATTTTAAATGTCCATACCAAGCTAATATCATAATAATATTTGAGGGAATAAGTAGTAGTAAAGGCAAATATATTTTCATATTAATGATTTTTGATAAAATTTTTATTCCACAGATTTTTTATCTGGTGCGTAAACAAATTCGTAATTCATAATTTATAATTCGTAATTTACTAAGCGCAAGTTCCCAAATTTAAATTAGTGTCAATATCATTATTTAAATTTATCAATAATTTTTTGAAATACACCAAGAATATTATCTGGTTCGACGATATAATATTTTTTCTTGTCAATAAAAAGGTCTTTTTCGCAAAGTTTCATAAACAACCAGTCATCACCAGTTGTTACGCAACCATAAATAAAATCAATATTTTCTTTGTTCTTTTTGTTGAGCATATTTGCAGCGAACATTTGTGCTGCACATTGTGGTATACCAAGTTTTATATTATGGTCTTTTGCCTCTACTATCTGAAAAATAGGTGTTTTTATATCCATTCTATTAAAATTTTTAGTAATAACAAAATCACACTCGCCGTTTAGTTCTTTTTTGTGATCTACATCCATATTGCTTCCAGAAAAATAAGTAATAAAATTATTATTATTATTTATTACCTCTATCAAAATTGGCTGAACAATTGCTTCGGATTTTGTTTTTTCATTTTGAGAACTTGCGAGTTCGCTATACAGTAGAGTTGTTTTTAGCCATTCACTCGGTTGAATAGGTTTAATATTTTGGAATAATTTTTTTTTTATTGGAACTATTCCGAGTTTTTCTTCTATCTGACTATTTTTTTTGTAATTGCTATATCCCATGTTTTTTTGTTGTGAAGTATGCTTGAATAAATTAATTTTAATTAGTCTTCGTTGACTTCTTCCTGTGCTGTATTTTATATTATAGTATTATCATATTTATTTTGAGCTTTGTCAGTGTTTTCAACGACATTTATGAATAAAAAAATTGTGCAGTGAAAACACAGCAAAGGCGCAGAGTAATAAGAAATTAATAATTTTTTTCAATTATTTCTATCTCTTCCTTTGTTAGTTCGTAGAGTTCATAAACAATTTCATCTATTTTGCTTTCCATTGTTTTGCTTTCTGTTTTTAATCTTTTTAATTCTTTACTTAATAATATTTCTCGGTCAAAATTATTATTTTCATTAGATTTTTTATATAAAAATTGATAATCTTTAATTTTTTGTTTTGTCTCTAATAATTTATTAACAAGGTTTCTAATTGGCTCTTGTTCCTTTTTAGCAATATTAGGTATCGGTAATTTTTCAATATCTGTTGGTTTTATATTTACATCTGTATAGCTTTTTGTATAAAGCCAATTTATCATCTTAGAATTAAGTATGCCAAGAATAAATTTCAAAGGAGTATTAGAGTTTTTAGATTTAATAAAATTGCTTAAAGCTGGATTGTTATAATATTCTTCTTATGTATAAGTTGCAACTATTCTAATTTTTAATTTGGGATTTCTTATTCGTTGAACTAAAATTCTTGGATTTGTGAAAAATTTTTGTTGTTTTGGAAATGCCAACCATTTACCATAACTTATCCAAGTTTTAGCATTTCATTTTAACTCATATTTACTTATATCCTTGCCTGCTAATTCTTTTTTATAAGTTTCATCTTTTTTATAATTTGAATGGAAACTTCTATTTTTCATAATTTCGGTTGTTTTTTTTATTCCATAAATTAGCAACATTTCTCTTTTAGCATAAGGGACTAAACCTTGAGTGCTTTCGCAAAAATCTTTTATTTGTGCTTTATTTTGTTTTATTTTATTTAAAAGTGCAACATCTTCTTCATTTATAGAATAATTAAAAATAAATCTATCATTTTGTAAAAATCTTTTTTGTGAGATTATTTTTTTTTCTTTGATATAATTCTTTTCAACAAAATTAACATTAATTTTATTATTAATTTTATTATTATTTTCAATAATTATTGTTAAAGTATCAACATTTGCATCATCAAATACATTGAATTTATATTTTTCTATAATATTTATATGATGTTTTAAAATAAACTTCCTTAATTTTACTGTCTGTTGTAAAGTAGTCCATGTGTCAGGTATAATATACCCTAAGATTCCGTTTTTTTTTGTTAAAATTAAACCTTTGAATATAAAAAAATGATAGCTATCATATTTTCCTTTATAGATTTCTTTATAAATATTCTTTATATTCAATATCTTCGCCAAAATAACAAATAAATTTGTATACAAAAAAAGAAAGGTTA
>JAOZMB010000184.1:1454-3558 GCA_029934515.1 Bacteroidales bacterium | reverse complement strand
AAAAACGGTGTCCACAAAAAAAATGGACACCGTATATTTATTTATGAAATTATGAATTACGAATTATAAATTACGAATTTGTTTACACATAATAATAATTTTAGAAAAATAAATCAAAAAGTTATTTTTTAACAATTTCTTAATAATATTATTTATTCATTCCGTAGAATTCAATTCTTCTATTTTTCACGTAATCAGGCACAATTCTACGTCCGCTGTCCACGCATTTAATAACTGGATTTTCTTCTCCGAGTCCTTTTCCGGATATTCTTTCTGTTTTTTTTATTTTCTTTTTAACATAAGTCAAAGCATTTCTGACTCTTCTATCCGAAAGTACATAATTTTCATCCTCATTGCCTCTGCAGTCTGTATAAGCCCGCATTTCAACAATAAGTTCTGTGTCTTCGTTCATCAACTTAATAAGTTTATCCAACACTGCACGGTCTGTTGCATCAAGGTTTGCTTTCCCTGGATTGAAATATATTGCATCAATACCAGCAAGCTGTCCCCATTTTACAGCAACAACAGGCGGATTATAAACCCCCATTAAAATATCAATAGTGTTTACAGTTTTATATCCTCTCGTGTCCACTGTTTCTTCTGTTTTTTCAAATTTATCTTTCGTAGCAATTATCTTATATTCTTTTTTATCTGGAACATAAAATTTAAAAGTACCATCGCTACCAGTTTTTATTTTATCAACAAGTTTTCTGCCGTTGTAAATTTTTACCATTACACCTGTTAGTGGTTCTTCGGTATTTCCAAAAACTGTTCCTTGTACAATATTTCTTGTTACATACGGCTCGGCGAGTGAAAAACAATATATATCATCGCTTCCTTTTCCATCGCTTCTATTTGAAGATACAAACCCGCTTGTCAAAGCAGAGTCGATAATAAGCGAATAATCATCAAAACTGCCATTAATAGAAGTTCCGAGATTCGAAGGTTCCCCGAAATCACTGCCTTCAGATTTTGAAACAAAAACATCAAGTCCACCAAGTCCGGGTAAACCATTTGAGGCGAAAAATAATAAACCGCTCTCATGTATAAACGGGAACATTTCATCACCTTCGGTATTTACATTTGCTCCGAGATTCTCAGGTGCACTCCATTTCGCTCCTACACTGTCTCTGTGTGTAACATATAAATCTACATTTCCTATTCCTCCGGGCATGTTAGAAGCAAAATACATAGTATTCCCGTCTTCTGTTAAACAACCGTGTCCGACAGAATATTCCCGACTATTAAAATATACTCCTTCTGGTTTGCTCCATTTTTCGCCGTTAAATTCCGAAGTGAACAGTTGTAATTTAGTTGTTCTGTCTTTACTTTTTCTTTTGCTATTTCTAGTAAATACCATACAATCACCCGCTTTGTTAAAAGATGCTGGTCCGTCGTGATGCTTTCCTGCAAATGTATTAGGATGAAAAGGTTCTATGTTTCCTAATTGTTTATCATCGCTGACATCAGCAATATACATGTTTAAGAATGGTAATTTGTTCCAGTTCCAACTTCTTTTAATAAAAGAAGTTTCTTTTGTAGAAGAAGCGAAAACAACTTTATCTTTATAATAAGTTGCGCCGAATGCTTGTAGGTCATCGCTTGCGCTTTGCTCAATAATTTGAAATTTATTAGTAGCGTTCATGAGTTCTTTAATTGCATCAGGATTTTGTCCGAATGCTCTTCCTCTGCTGTCATCTGGAGCCATTTCTTTAAATTTCGTCATACATTTTTTTGATTCATCATACTTTGTGTTCATTGCAAGTATTGCGGCATAATCGTAAACATCATCAGCAGTATATTCATCTGTCTTTGTAACTTCTTCCCAATATACTTCCGACATTGCATAATCCTCGATATTAAAATATGCCTGCGCAAGCCTTCTTTTTATTTCAGTTGTCTTATGATTGATATTCTCGTACTGCACAATAGCTTTATCAAAAGAATAATCATCAAAATACATATCTCCTTTTGCCTTATAATTAATTTTATCAAGGTCAAGCAGAGGTTGTGCATAAGAACCCAACGAGAAGATAGCAAGCAAAACTAAGATTGTAATTCCTCTTTTTTTCATTACTTTTTTTTTTATTATTATTAAATTTGT
>JAOZMB010000184.1:0-1354 GCA_029934515.1 Bacteroidales bacterium | reverse complement strand
TATCTTCTATTATTCAATTTAGAAATATCTTGAAGATCTTATTTTACCTTCTTCTTTGAATATAAAGTTATATCTTAACATAACCTCATGACTTCCGCTGTTATAATTTGCTGTTTCGTTAACATAAGACCAGTCAAAAGAATATCCAATTGCAAATCTATCGCTAAAATTAACACCAAGTAATCCACCTACAGCGTCTCCTGTTCTTACCATAGCTCCAACCCATACTCTGTCGTAAAAAATTACCGAGCCTGTGATATCAGCCTGTAAAGGTGCAACAGTTGTGTATCTTAAGATCGTTGTAGGTTTGAATTTAAGATTAGTTGTTATGTCAAATAAATAACCAGCTGTCAAATAATATATTTTCTTCTCGCTGCCCAGATTTGTACCACCTTCAACAGTTTTCTCGTATAGGTCGTTTTCCAGTAATTCAGGTATTGATACGCCGAGGTATCCTTTGTTCGAATAATAATATAATCCAAACCCAAAATTAGGTAACATGCTGTCAAAGTCTTCTGTAAAAGCATTATCATCAGGATTAGTAAGTTCTAATCCGGTGAGGTCATTTGTCATCTTTTTTGCTCCTGCTTTTAGCCCGAATGCAAGTCTTCCGTTTTGTCCAGCTTTTATAGAATAAGAAAAATCTAACGCAAAAGACACAACATTTGTTGGTCCTATTTTATCTCTAACAAAAGACAAACCAAGTCCTGTGTTATCAGAATAAATAGGTGAATGTATGCCTATTGATTGTGTTTCAGGTGCTCCATCGAAACCAAGCCATTGAGTTCTGTGCATCGCCGATACCGATAATGCTCCGTTGTTTCCAGCAAAAGCCGGGTTTGTTGCAAGTGTGTTATACATATAATGTGTAAACATTGCACTCTGCTGTGCCATTAGATTTAACCCGAGAAAAAATACTAATGTAGTAAATATTAACTTTTTCATTTTAAAAATTTTGAAAATTATTAAGTTTTGAAATTATTAAAAATTCAAATTTTGAATTATAAAAAATCCAAAATTTGAAAAATTCAATTTTAATTAGTATAAAAAAACACTCGCAAACTGCCCCTATATTATACATACAATGGTCAGCTTTGCGAGGTCTAAAAAATTATTATCTCTTAATATAAACATATCCCTTCATTGGCTCTTCGTCTGTGCCAAGTTTTAAGATATAAAAGTACGTTCCTTCGGGTAAATCTTCTCCTTCATTACCAAACATTGTTTTACCGTCCCAGTCATTTTTATAAGGTGTAGCTTCGTACACTTTTTGTCCGTGTCTGTTCATAATTACAATGCTGCTGTATTCATAAATTTGTACATCTTTAATGAAGAAATTATCATTAACCCCGTC
>JAOZMB010000092.1 GCA_029934515.1 Bacteroidales bacterium | reverse complement strand
GTTAGTTGTTAGTGGTTAGTTGTTAGTGGTTAGTTGTTAGTGGTTAGTTGTTAGTGGTTAGTTGTTAGTTTCTATTTGTTAGTTTTTAGTTGTTAGTTTCTATTTGTTAATTTTTAATTTTTAGTTCTTAGTTTTTTTTTGCGCTTGTCAGGTGTTTTCACCTGCAAAGCGAAGGCACACAACTTGTCAGCGACAGATACCATGTTATAACATGGCACGATTTATGAAAATCAAGAAATTACTATTTTGAAAAACTAACAACTAACAAATAGAAACTAACAACTAACCACTAACCACTAACCACTAACAACTAACAACTAACAACTATATAAGAATCGTTTAGTATAATAATAAAATCTTATGAAAAAAATTATAATAGTCTTTGTTTTTATATTCTGTTTTTTAGGATACCAAGTTTTTGGTCAGATAGATGAAACACAAATATTTAAACTCTCTCAGGTTATAAACAATATTGGTAATTTTTATACAGACAGTATTGATGATAATAAATTGATAGAACAAACAATAATTTCGACATTAAAAGAACTCGACCCTCATTCAAACTATTTTACAAAAGAAGAATTAGTGGAATTGCAAAAAGGTCTTAAAGGAAGTTTCTACGGTATTGGAATAACTTATAATATTTTGAGAGATACAATTTTAATCCTATCAACAGTACATAATAGTCCAGCAGATAAAATCGGAATTAAAGCTGGTGATAGAATTATTAAAATAGAAAACGTAAATGTTGCTGGAACAGGAATAACAACAAAAAATGTAGGCAAACTTTTTCTTGGAAAAAAAGGTGATGATATTAATATTAATGTTAAACGACAAGGGATTTCAAATTTATTAGATTTTACAATTGTTCGTGATAAAATTCCAATTCACAGTATTGATGCAGCTTACATGATAAACAACGATCTTGCTTATATAAAATTAAATCGTTTCTCGGCTACCTCATTTAAAGAATTTAATGATGCCGCTAAGAAATTAAAAAAACAAGGTGCTAAACATTTAATATTTGATTTGCGAAACAACGGTGGTGGATATTTACATATAGCTATCAAAATTGTGGACAGTTTTTTGAAAAAAAATAAAATGATTGTTTATACAGAAGGTAACAAAAGTAAACTTAGTAAATATACATCAACCTCTTCTGGCAAATTTAAAAAAGGAAGATTAATTGTATTGATAAATGAAAATTCGGCATCGGCAAGCGAAATTGTAAGCGGAGCAATTCAAGACTTGGATAGAGGTTTGATTATTGGAAGACGTTCTTTTGGAAAAGGACTCGTACAAAGACCTTTTTATCTTGTCGATGGTTCAATGATGAGACTAACAGTAGCAAGATATTACACTCCATCAGGACGATGCATACAAAAACCTTACAGCAAAGGAAAAAAAGAATATAAAAAAGATATATTAGTTAGACTCGAAAAAGGAGAACTAATGTACGAAGATAGTATAAATTTCCCTGATTCTTTAAAATATTATACATTGAATAAAAATAGACTCGTTTATGGAGGAGGAGGAATTATGCCAGATATATTTGTTGCACTTGATACATCAATATTTACAGAGTTCTATAAAAAAAGTTTAGATAGAAACAAAGTGAACTTATTTATTCACAGTTACGTTGATAAGAATAGACAATATTTTAATTCAGTTTATTCTGATTTTGAAAAATTTTATAAAAATTTTAAGGTTGATGATAAAATGTTGAACGCATTTATTGATTTTGCAAAAAATGATACAGAAATAATAAAATCAGAAGTACTTGCTGAGCTTAAAAAAAACCAGCATATTAAAAATAAATTTAAAGCATTGATAGCAAACAGCCTTTGGGATATAAATGAATATTATAAAATTAACAACGAAGATTCGGATATATTTTTAAAAGCAGTAGAAGTAATTAATGATAAACAAAAATATTTAACAATGTTCAAAAGAAAACAATTGACAATGAAAAATTGATGATTAACGATTAGTAAATTACGAATTATAAATTATGAATTACGAATTGGTTTACACCAGATAATAAGTATTTTACAAAAAACAAATCAGGAAGTTATTTTTTAACTATTACTTAACAAGATAGAACAAATATTTATAATTTTTTTTTCAAAATATTATCTGTATAATTTTCTTGTTTTCCGTTACAATAAGTTTTTATTTCAAATTTGTCATTGTCAAAGACTCCATAAGTAAATTTTGTAATCCATTCTCCGAGATTAATATATTTTGCATTGTTATTTACTTCCAATATCATTGGAATATGTCTGTGTCCGAAAACAAAAAAATCAAAATATTCTGTTTTTAATCTTTCTTTTGCATACAAATAAAGAAATTCTTTATCTTTGCCAGCAAATTTTATTTGAGTTTCTTTTTTTCGACGACTATGTGACCATTTATATGCAATAGCAAATGCAAAATTAGGATGTAAACGACTGTAACACCATTGCAGGAATTTGTTATAAAATATTTTTTTTAATAATTTGTAAGCTTTATCGCCATGACCAAGTCCATCGCCATGTGCAATTAAAATTTTTTTGCCATTTATTTCAAGTTTTAATTCACCATGTTTTACTATTACTCCGATTTCTTTTTCTAAATAATCTCGCATCCATATATCATGATTTCCAGCAATAAAAAAAACAGGAACTCCCATATCCGTAATCTCTGCAATCTTACCCAAGAAACGAATAAAACCACGAGGTACTACGAATTTATATTCCCACCAAAAATCAAAAATATCACCTACAAAATAAATCTTCTCTGCATTTTTTTTTATTTCATCAAGAAATTTAACAAGTAATTTTTCTCGTTCAAGAGAAGGTATTATAGTTGTTAGTCCAAGATGAATATCTGAAATAAAATATGTTTTTTTTTTCATTTATAAAAAAATAAAAATAATCTTTGTTAAAATTTTGTTAAAATTAAAAATAAAATATTCATTTGCAATTATGAAAGAAAAATATTTAAAAATAAAAAAATTTCTTACATCAGATATACAAACTATGTATATTGATGATATTCCAAATCCGAAAAGAAATTTAATAAAACTGTTGCAAATTTTGTTACTTGCAATAAGGGGTTTTAATCAAGATAAACTAAATGTAAGAGCGTCTGCATTGACCTATTTTACAATGCTTTCGATAGTTCCAGTGCTTGCTTTGGGTTTTGGTATCGCAAAAGGTTTTGGACTCGATGCAGTACTGGAAAACGAACTCGCAAAGAACCTTGCTGGACAAAAAGATGCACTCGATTATATACTTAAATTTACACGCTCTATGCTCAACACAGCAAAAGGAGGAATTGTTGCTGGCGTTGGTCTTTTGGTTCTATTATGGTCTGTAATGAAGTTATTATCAAATATTGAGGACTCCTTCAATATGGTTTGGGAAATTACTAAGTCAAGGTCATTTGTAAGAAAATTTACTGATTATATTGCAATAGTAATTTTTGCCCCTGTTTTAATGATTATATCAAGCGGAATACCTATTTTTATAACAACTCAAATTTCAAAATTATCAGATAATTTTATATTCGATTTTATAACACCAGCTACTTTTGAGATACTGAAATTTTTCCCATTTTTTATTATATGGTTCTTATTTACAACGCTTTATATGATAATGCCTAATACAAAAGTAAAATTTAAACCAGCACTTACAGGAGGAATTATTGCTGGTACTATATTCCAAATAATTCAGGTTCTTTATGTATTTTTTCAAACAGGAGCTATTAGGATTAATGCTATTTATGGTAGTTTTGCAGCACTTCCGTTGTTTTTGATTTGGTTGCAAATAAGTTGGTTTGTTGTTTTGCTTGGTACCGAAATTTCTTTTGCTGTTCAGAATGTAAAATTAAAAGGAAGCGAAATAAAAGACAGAAAATTAAGTATTTCTTATCAAAAAAAACTCGCATTATTAATTATGAAAAACCTTATTGACGATTTTTCAAAAGGAAAAAAAGCTCCAACATCACACATATTGGCAGGAAGAATAAAGGCACCAATCCATACAATTGAATATGTATTAAACAATATGGCAGATGCAGAAATTATTTCCAAAATAATAAACAAAAAGAAAAAATATACATATCAACCAGCGCAGAGCATTAATAATATTAATTTTACAGAAGTTATGAACCTATACGAAGAGTTAGGCGAAGATAATACAAAATTTATTATAAATGAAGATTTAGAAAAAATAAATAAAATATATAAAATACTAAGAGAACATAATTCAAAAGCAAAAGATAATATTCTATTGAAAGATATAAAGAACGAACAATAAAATAAGTTTTTTTAATTCGTTTGAATATGAAAACTTTGTTATTTGATTTTATTTTTCATTTATATGTAATTTGTGTTATAGTTTATATTTATTTCAAAAAATTATAAAGTTCTTTTTTCAAGAACTTCATAGCTTTTCCTATTTGGTTTTCAACTGTTTTAATAGAAATATTTTCTTCTTCTGCAATTTCTTTATATTTTAAATTATGGTATCTACTCATAATAAATATTTTACGTCTTTTCGTTGGAAGCAAATCAATTGTTTTTCTTATTTTGCCATTTAACTCGTTTTTTTCTAATCCCTCTTCATGCGATATAAAATTGTTTTCGAGTTCATTTTTGTTATATTTTTTATATTTTTCTTTTATCTCAATGTGTTTTAATTTATTTAAAGAACTGTTTCTTACTGCTCTATATAAATACGAATTTATTGATGTTCTTATTTTTAATTTGTTCCTATTTTCCCACAGGTTCACAAAAATATCCTGAACAGTTTCCTCTGACGCATCTATTTCTTTAAGAAACATATTTGCATAAGAGCATAATTCGCTGTACTTGTTGCGAAATAAATTTTCAAATTCATTTCTATTTTTTATATTGTATGATTCCTTATTCAATTTTTTTATTGTAATCAATTGTAAATTAGAATTTATAATTATTATATTTTTGATTTATTTATACAAAGTAATTAAAATTATAGTATAGATAATTAGATTGCAAATATAAATAATAATTTATTTTACTTTAATAAAAATTGAAATTTCTGAAAATTTATTGACCTTTGCAATCAAAAAGTTCATCTGCTTAATTAAACTAACAACAACTTTTTATTTTGTGATATGTTCCTATCACAAATAATTTTTGATTGTATTTAATCATAAATTTTAAAATAATATTTTTTAGTTAAAAACTAATTTATAATTTTGTAAAATTATTTGCGTACAACAATATTGTTGTAAATTTTTTAATTATTATCTAATATTTAAATATTAATTTAATTATGATGAATCAATATGAAACCGTTTTCATTTTAACTCCCGTTTTATCTGATGCTCAGGTAAAGGAAACGGTAAAGAAATTTATCAATTTTTTGAAAGAAAACAAAGCAGAGGTTACTCTTAAAGAAAATTGGGGTTTAAAAAAGTTGGCATATCCTATCAAACACAAAACGACAGGATTTTATAATCTAATAGAATTTAAAGCAGAAGGTTCTGTGATTGGTAAATTAGAGACTCAATACAAAAGAGAAGAGAAGATAATTCGTTTCTTGACATTTAAGATGGATAAGAACGCAGTTATTTATTCAACAAAGAAAAAGAAATTGAAAAACCAAAAGCAAAATAAAAAACCACAAATACAGCAATCAAAACAAGCAAAACCACAATTAAAAAAATAGGAGGAACAAAAAATGGCAGAACAAATTAGATATTTAACACCGGTAGCCGTAGATACAAAAAAAGATAAATATTGCAGATTTAAAAAACATAAAATTAAATATGTAGATTATAAAGATGCAAATTTTCTTAGACAATTTCTTAATGAACAAGGGAAAATATTACCGCGAAGATTAACAGGAAGTTCGTTAAAATATCAAAGAAAAGTCTCAAAAGCAGTTAAACGAGCAAGGCATCTTGCAATATTGCCTTACGTTACAGATTTAATGAAATAAGATATAAATAATTAATAATCAGACTAATGGAAATTATATTAAAACAAGATATAAATAAACTTGGCTATAAAGATGATGTTGTAAAAGTAAAAGACGGTTATGCCGTAAATTATTTAATCCCAAGAAGATTAGCTGTTAGAGCATCTGTTTCGCAAAAAAAAATTCATGCCGAGAATCTAAGACAAAGAAAACATAAAGAAGACCGACTGAGAAACAAAGCAAGTGAAATAGCATTACAACTCGAAAAATTAACCATAAAAATAGGAGCTAAAACAAGCTCAACAGGTAAAATTTTCGGCTCAGTAAATACAATTCAACTTGCCGAAGAGATTAATAAAAAAGGGTTTAAGATAGACAGACGCAAAATTTCTATAAAAGAAGAAAGCGTAAAAACAGTAGGCACTTATACTGTAATAATTAAATTACATCGTGAAGTAAAAGTTGAGCTACCTTTTGAAGTCGTATCTGAATAAATAAATTATTTGAAAATGAAATAAACTGTCGATGTGGCTTTAAAACAAAATCACACCGACAGTAATATTTTCAAATTTTATTTATACCTGATTTTTTTTAAATTTATAGCCTACACCTTTAACAGTTTTGATACATTTATTTGATATTTTTTCTCTTATCTTTCTGATATAAACATCAATAGTTCTATTGCCAACAATAACATCTGTCCCCCAAATTTGCAGGAATATTTCATCTCTTGTAAATACTTTCTCTGGTTTTGAGGTCAAAAGTCTCAAAATAGCAAATTCCTTTTTAGGAAAACATAACTCCTGCCCACAATATATAACTGTATGTTTTTCATTATCAATTACTAACTTTCCTATTTGTATAATTCCATTGTTTTTATTTTCATTATCAATATTTGTTTTTTTGTGTCTTTTAAGAAGAGCTTTTATCCTACTCACAAATACCTTAGGTTTTACTGGTTTGATTATGTAATCATCTGCACCTGCTTCAAAACCAGCGATTTGAGAATAATCCTCGCCCCTTGCCGTTAAAAAAGTTATAATCGTTTCCGATAAATTATTGTTCAATCGCAACTGCTCGCAAGTCTCAATACCATCAAGACCTGGCATCATAACATCAAGAATTATTAACTGAGGTAAATTTAAACTCGCAAGTCTCAACGCATCTTTTCCATTTTCAGCTGTAAATACCTTAAAACCTTCCTTCTTTAAATTGTAACTCAAAAATTCTAAAATATCATTATCATCGTCAACAAGTAATATCTTATATTTCTCATTTTTCATTTTTCATTTGCTTTTTTTAATGAAAATTTAAAAACTGTCCCTTTATTTAGTTCACTAATTACTTTTATTGTTCGTTTGTGTCCATCGATAATATGTTTTACAATTGATAAACCAAGTCCTGTGCCTCCGAGTTTCTTAGACCTACTCTTATCAATCCTGAAAAATCTTTCAAAAATACGTTTTAAATATTTTTTTTCAATTCCAATTCCATTATCAGCAACTTCAATAAGAACATTTTTTTCTGTCTCATTTATACGTACTTGTGTTATTCCATTTTCTATTCCGTAGTTTATCGAATTAGAAACAAGATTGTTAAGTACTTCTAAAATTCTTTCTTTATCAGCATAAACAAAATGCTTTTCTTTTGTTTTTTCCAACTTTAATTGAATATTTTTTTTTTGTGCTTTTATCTCCTGCATCTCGAAAACTTCATTTATAATAGAATTTATATCAAACATTTTAATATTTAATTTTAGTTCGCCAGCTTCTAATTTTGTAATAATTTCTAAATCTTCGACTATCGAAATAAGTCTATTAATATTTTTTTCTGTTCTTTTAAGATATTTTTTATTTATTTTTTTATCGTAAAGACCTCCATCAATCAAAGTTAATACATAACCCTGAATATTAAATATTGGTGTTTTAAGTTCGTGTGAAATATCTCCCAGAAATTCTTTCCTGTATTTTTCGTTAGCTTTTAAGTTCTTAATTTCAACTGCCTGAACAGTATCCTGAGTTTTTAGAATAAAAATTTTTACAAAAAAAGATATAAATTTTATTGTTATAGGAAAAATAACCAATAAACTTATAAATAATAAAATCAATTTATTGAAATGAAATTTTATATAACGTGGTTCGTTTAGAAAAATTATTATAAAAACTATTGACAATACGACTGTTAGATACAAAAATATTACTGTTATTTGTTTTAGTTTAAATTTCATTTTGTTGTATAATAATGTTTTATATGCAGATTAATTTTTATGTTCTGGTGTTATGTAAATTATTAACACTTTGATTTTTAAATTAATACATGATATTAAACTGTATAAATATAAATTTTCAAGTTTCAAAGTTAATAATTTCTTAACATTTATTTAATAATTTCTAAATAAACATTTTCATGTTATAATTTTACTTTTGTGGCATATATTTTTTAACTTTAAATATTCATTAAAATTTTATCATTATGGAAATAGTTTTTATCATTATGGTTGGTATATTGTTTTTGTTAGCAATAACTGACCTTGTTGTTGGGGTGAGTAATGATGCTGTAAATTTTTTGGTTTCAGCAATTGGCTCAAAAGCGGCACCTTTTACTGTTATTATGATTGTTGCTGGTTTGGGAGTTTTGTTCGGTGCTACATTTTCAAATGGAATGATGGAGGTTGCAAGGAAAGGAATTTTTCATCCAGAGTTTTTTAGTTTTAACGATATTATGATAATCTTTCTTGCTGTTATGCTGACAGATATTATCCTTCTTGATGTGTTTAATACTTTTGGAATGCCAACATCTACAACCGTATCAATTGTATTTGAACTTCTCGGTGCTGCCGTAGCTGTTTCGTTAATTATAATTTTAAAAAACAACGGAAGTTACATCGAAATTAGTAATTATATAAATTCTGCAAAAGCTTTGGCAATAATAGGTGGGATACTTTTATCTGTTGTTGTTGCGTTCTCAGTTGGAGCATTTGTTCAGTATTTATCAAGATTATTATTTTCTTTTAATTACAAAAAAACATACAAAAATTTTGGAGCTATCTGGGGCGGTATTGCAATAACTGCAATAACTTATTTTATTATGATAAAAGGACTTAAAGGGTCAAGTTTTGCTGGGAAAGGTACAGATATTTACTCTTTTGTTACAGAGAATACAATTACTATTATATTATTGAGTTTTGTTTGTTGGTCTATTATTTTGGCTGTTTTTCAATTTATATTTAAAATAAATATCTTAAAAATTATTGTTCTAGTTGGGACTTTTGCACTTGCTATGGCTTTTGCTGGTAACGATTTAGTAAATTTTATTGGAGTTCCTCTTGCTGGTTTTGCTTCTTATCAGGAATGGGCAGCCTCAGGAACACCAGCGGATAGTTTTCTGATGGACGGATTAAGTGGCAAAGTAGGAACGCCAACACTATATCTTTTGCTTGCTGGATTGATAATGGTAATTACACTTTTTGTTTCAAAAAAAGCAAAATCTGTAACAGAGACATCTCTAAACCTGAGCCGACAAGAAGAAGGTTACGAAAGATTTGAGTCTTCGATTTTTTCTCGTTCTGTTGTGCGTTCTTCTATAAATTTTGGAAAAATAACAGGCAAAATATTTCCAAACCCAATTAAAAATTTTATCAATAACAGGTTCGATACAAGAACAGTTGTGCAGGCAGATAAAGAACAATCTTTTGATTTAATTAGAGCATCTGTAAATTTGATGGTCGCAAGTATTCTTATCTCAATAGGTACTTCCTTAAAACTTCCTCTCTCTACAACATACGTTACATTTATGGTTGCAATGGGAACTTCTCTTGCCGATAAAGCTTGGGGACGCGAGAGTGCAGTTTATAGAGTTTCAGGAGTTCTTTCCGTTATAGGAGGCTGGTTTATAACAGCATTTGTTGCTTTTACTGTTGCTTTTATTTTTGCTTTATTAATAAACCTTGGCGGAATTATAGCTATTGCATTAATTCTAATGCTTGCCATTATTGCTCTTTTTCACACAAAAAAAACACATAAAGAACGTGAAAAACAAAAAAATAAAATAAATGAAAACGAAGAGACAGAATTTGCTACCGAAAATATATATAAACAATGTTCTGTAAATGTAATTGATATTCTAAGCGATGTAACAACAATTTATAATAATACAATAAAATTTCTTACAAAAGAAGACCGTAAAATGTTGAAAGTTGTTATGAAAGAGAATAATGAAATAAACAAAAAATCAAAGTATTTAAAAGATAATATATATAGAACTTTACAAAAACTTCGTGCAGATTCTATTGAAACAGGACCATATTATGTTCAGGTTTTGGATTATTTAAGAGAAATAACTCATGCTCTGCATTATGTCGTGAACCCAAGTTTTGTACATATTGATAATAATCATAGTGGTTTGATTCAGGAACAAACAGATGACCTTGCAAATATATCAGTAAAATTATCGGAACTAACAAAATTGATAATTTATATTATAAAAAATAAGAACTATAACAAAATTGAAAAAGTTCTCGAATTACAAAAAGAATTACTTGATTTTATAAAGCAAAGTAGGAAAAAACATATAAAATTAATAAAAAATAAAGAAATAGGAACAAGAAATAGTATATTGTATCTAAACTTGCTCGCTGAGAGTAAAAATATTGTACTATATATGATAAATTTAGCAAAATCACAAAGAGATTTTGTTATTGAACAGAAACTATAATATGACTTTTAAATAAATTATCTTAGTAATAAAATTACTGTCGGTGTGGCTGAAAAACCAAGCCGACAGTTTTTTTATATACAGAAAAACTAATTTTATACTAAACTAATTTCCTCTGATTCGCCGTTTATTGTAACGATTATTATAGAATCACAATCACCGTCGCCATAGTCTATAGTAACAACATCTGTTCCGTTTGTAATAATTTCTATAACTCCACTGACGGGGAAATAACAGTGGTGTTTGTATATCAGTGCCGTAGTGATATTAACCGTAAAGTTCTCATTATCATAGTTAACACCTTCGCTGGAGCCAGTAACAGACCATACATTATCATAACAATAAAAAGTTGATGAGCCTTCTATCATTTCACTGTATCTTATGCAGTTCCATGTCATAGAAGAGCTGTCAGCTTTTGTATATACTCCATCAATAACTTGTCTTGTAAATGCTGGGTTTCCGTTTTCATTTGTACCATTGTTAAGAATAGTTTTAGTCCCTTCAAGCATATTATCATTAAAAGAATAATCTTCGAAAGTAATTGTTCGCAAAGAACTGTCGTTCATCCAATAGTCGCTAAAACTTATAAATATTTTTCCTTTCCTTACATTACCATGCCAATCAGTACAACCTTCGTCTCCGTAATCTAATATTTTATTTATAGGAAAGAGTTCACCGTTTGGATTTTCTATTATCGTAACAGAAAGACAGCCGTGTTTTGTTGATTTATCAGTTATATCTTCTATGTATTCAACATCTCTCAAATTAAACACGTTCAACAACTCAACATAAGCAGGTCCATCTGTTTGTTTATCTAATTCATCACAATCTGCACATTTTTTGTCGCAGGAATTTAAAAACATTAACAAAAGAGCTGTTAATGTGATAATACTCAGTATGGATTTTATATTTTTCATGTGTAAATAAAATTGTGAGAAAATCTAAGTCATGTATTTATATACAATCTACTTTCTCTGTTTTCAGATTAAATTTTCTATCGGAAATCACAAAATTTAAGATTAATTTACTATTTAGAATGGCAAATCTTCTTCTTCTTCTGATGGAATATCGTCTTCTGTGAACGGTGGTAAATCGTTACTTTCGTTTGTTCTTTCGTTTGTATTTTTTTCTATTTTCCAAGCTCTTAAATCTGTGTACCATCTTTCGTTATATTCTCTTGACTCTGGATTAAAACTAACTTTTACATCACTTCCGGGACTAATATTTTTTATAATATCCGTAGTATCTCCCCATGCAGAGAAGCATATTTTTTTAGGATATTTTTCGTCTGTCTCAATAACAAATTCCTGTTTTATCCAACGTCCGTATTTGCTTTCGCCTGATATCTCCTCAAGAACTTTTACTACTTTTCCTTCAATTTCTAAATTCATAATATCTTAATTTTCAAATTAATATTCTTGTTCTAATTGTAATTAAAAAAATGCAAATTTAAAAAAAAAATTTTAAATACATAAATTTAATAATTAGTTTTTATCTGAAAATTTTTGTTTACAGTTGTCCGTTTTCTATTTTAGTTATAATTTCTTCTATCCATTTATCTTCGTTTTTTGGGTCGTATTCATATTTTAGATTAGTACTAAAAATACGAGCTACCGACTGCCATAGTACTGCATTAATTGAACCTTTAAAATGTTTAATCAATTTATATGATGTATGCCCTGTTTCTCTATCGACAAGTTTAATTAGAATCCTTCCTTGCGAGAATGTCATCTTACGAACAATTTTTTCAAATTTTTTTCTGAGTTCTTTTTCTTTAAGTTTAATATATTTTTTCCTTTCTTTTTTTGTTTTTAATGTTTTTAGGTGTAGCTCTGATTCATAAAAAATATTATTAATCATAATCGCATAAGGATAAACCTTTTTAACGTTTCGTACCATACGATTGTATCTTCTTCTTTCTCTTTTATTTTTGAATTTTCGAGGAGGATACACTAATATGGGACGCATATTAATTATTAATAAAGAATCGCCGTCAACTATTTTACAGCTTATTACACGTCCTTTTTCTTCTTTGGTTAATTTTAGCCAGTCGTTATAGTTCAGTGGATTTTGTGCAACAAGAATCATTGACAAAAATAATAATATGAAGATAATAATTATTCTTTTCATTTGAGTTATTTTTTAAGAAATTATTTTTATATAATAACGAAAAATAAAATGATAAAATTATAAATAAATTATAAAAATAATATTTTTAGTAAAAAAAAACTCCCCGATATGAATATCGAGGAGAAACATCACATTATGAAAAAAAAAAATTATCCTTGAGCATCTTTTATATCAAAATCATCCTTCTCTATTACTTTATTGTTATTTTGGAAACTTATTTCAGTTGCACTTTTACTAACATACTCAGTTTTTCTTTTATCTACACTTGTGATATGGTGCATAACTTTTGAGCCAAAATAGAAAGCTATCATCATTTGAAAAGCAATTAAGAACTCTCGAAGCTCCAATTCGAGTCCAATAATTCTAACATTTGCAAGTTCCAGAATAATTGCAACATACAAAAGAGTCAGTGTTATTATACCTCTAAATATTCCTCGTGGCATATCAAATGTCTCTCCATCATGAGGATTTTTATGTTCTGGTGTCCAGTTGCCGAATGTATATTTTCTCAACAAAAGGATAAACAAAACAATGATAAGAACCAACCATACTGCAATAGGTACATATATACCAAGCCAATACGCGTTGGGGTTATCGTTCAGAAATTTAACGGCAGTCATGTAATTATTATCCATAATTATCTTTTTATAAATGAAATACTAATTGCTAATTTTTTGCAAATTTATGAAAATTTTTAGAAAATAATATTTTTTTTTTATTTTTTTATTAAAATTACTGTCGATGTGGATTAAAGACACAACGACAGTTTACTGTTTATATACAACAAATAAAAAAACGTCTATATAAAAATACAGACGCTTCAATTATTTAAAAATATATTAAATCAAAATTTTATTTACTGTAATTTAAAAATTTAGGTTTTAAGACAAGCATTATCCAAGCCCAGTTATTTGCTCCTGCTTTGTCTAAATCAACATTTCCGCCTTTAAGAGCATACATACTTTCCGTAGGAATCATGTGTGAATATCCAAACTGAATACTTGCTACCTTAGGAACGATATGATAACCAGCCCAAATATCAATCTCTGTACCAAGAGGTCCAAGGTCTTGTAATTTTCCGTCTTTATCAAGGTATTCAGCTTTGCCTGCTGGCATGAAAAAATGTGGAATTAATTTAACAAAAAATGGTCCTTGACTATAAAGAACTTTTAAATTAATATCCTGTAAACCAACACTACTGCCATGATTTCCAACATAAAAATAATCCATCCAACCGTTAAATTTATGGTTTGTTC
>JAOZMB010000183.1 GCA_029934515.1 Bacteroidales bacterium | reverse complement strand
TGTTTGCAAAATAGTATTTCCTTGATTTTCAGCACTTAAATATTTTGATGCATCTCTGCCAACATTAGATAGGGCAAACGCATCAAAATTAATAAAAAAAACGTTCTAAACGAATATAATTTAATGTTTTATAACACTTTTTTCTTATTATATTAATTTAAATCTTAATTTTGTTCAAAAAAATTATTATTAATTCAAATATTTTTTTATCTTTTTTTTCATGAAAAGAGAAATTACAGAATTATTTACAGAAGTTCCTGACCCTCGTATTGTAAAAAAATGCGACCACAAATTACAGGATATTTTATTCATATCTTTAAGCACCTTAATTTGCAATGGAGAGGATTTTGAAGACATGGTTTTATTTGGAAAACAAAAGATAAAACACAGCAAAATACACGCTATTATTTAAGCAGTGAAATTATTAAAAATCCATCTTATTACAATATGTTGGTACGTGGTCATTGGAGTATTGAAAATAAATTACATTGGCATTTGGATGTTACATTTAAGGAAGATGCATCAAGGTCGAGAAAAGGGAATGCACCTGAAAATCTAAATATTTTGAGGAAGATAGCATTACAAAGAGTTAATTTACAGAAAGATAAGCTAAGTAAAAAGAAAAGACGATTCAAAGCAGCTATGAATACTAATTATATAAAAGAAATACTCAGAATTTGATGCGTCTGCCCTAGATTTTGATACAATTAATTAATATTATTTAAAGTTATTCAAAATATGAAAAATAAATTTATGTTTGTAACATGATAAATAAAATCTACATTATATTTATTGCCTCAATTTTAACTTTTATTTCTGTTGTAATTATTCCAGAGGAGTATTTTAGAAAGTATAAAACAGAAGATATATTGAAATTAAAAATTTCAGACGATGAGAATATTTCTTATAAAGACATAAACGGCGACGGGAATACGGAATTTATTGAATATACCAAAAATGATATTTTGGGAAGATTAATAAATATTACAAAAGAAACGAAACAATCTTTTATAAATAATTTTAATCTGCCGAATGGTGAAACAGCAATAAGTAATAATATAAAAACAGCCGATGTTAATAAGAACGGTGTGCTTGAGATATATTTTATTTCAGCAAATAAAAATTTGTGTTTTCTTAATATTTTGGAATTTGATAAAACAATGAAAGAAATTTCATCTTTTAAGAAGATAGTCTTGGACTCTATAAAAATTTATAACAACTTGCCTGATGTTTATACATATAATCTTGAATTTATTGATAATAATAAAATTATTTTTGAACTACAATCAGGATTTAGCATTCAGCCACGAAAATTGTATTTGTATGATATAAAGAAGGATACGTTAATAAAAACAAAAAAAACAAGTATTGCTTCTTATTATGTAAAAATAATAAATTATAGTTCAAAAGATTATTTTTTCTTTAATGGTACTTACGCATCAGGAAATACAATCTCTTTAAAACAGCTTGAAAAATATTCAAAATCAAAAAATAAAGATACAACAAAACTTTACCGTGAATATAAAAATAGAGCTTATAAATATGGAGATTTTGCTTCATATACGTTGTTATATAACAGTAATTTAGAGTTCCAATTTCCTCCTTTGGAATATCTGGGTATGACAAGTAGAACGAATTCAGATTTTGTTATAATTGATAATAAACCTTATATAATTTCACTTAGCTCAAAAGCAAATGATACAACACTTTTGCATAAATTAAATCTGATTAATTTTAAAGGTGAAATAGTGAAAACAAAAACAATTTTGAATAAACAATTATTTTTGTTTCCTGATAATAAAACAGATAAGATAATAATTAAAAATAGAACAGATGAGGTTTTAGAAATTCTATCTAAAAATTTAGAAATAAAAGAGATAATTGAATTTCCAAAAGAAAATGTTATTATTGGGTTTAAGGATTTAGACAATGACGGAACACATGAATGTGTTATGAAAAACGAAAATAATATTATTATATATCAACCAGATTTTGAAGACAAGACTTCTATTTTATTAGATAAATGTAATAGTGTATCCATAATTTCTAATTTTGATACTTTTAAACAGGATAATCAAACTTTTTTTCATATAAAAGTTGATAATGTTTTATTAGTTTTTAAATATTATAAGAATAATAAATATTATTTGAAATATTTTGTTTATATTTTTGTGTTTTTATCTTGGTATTTTTTAATACTTGGTCTTCTAAAAATAAACTCACATCGTCTGGAAGCTGAAAATTTAAAGATGGAGCAAATAGTGAAAGATAGAACTATTGAATTGGCGGAAAGAAATAAAATTTTAAATAACCAAAAAGAAGAGATATCTGCACAGTCGGAAGAACTACAAAAGACTAACAATCACCTAATTGAACTAACAAATTTTAAGGAAACCATAACAAGCACAATCGTTCATGACCTTAAAAATCCATTAAATTCAGTTATAAATCTTACAAGCGACAAAAAGATTTTACAGGTTGCCCAGGGTATGTTAAATCTTGTTATGAATATTCTTGATGTTCAGCGATATGAAAACTCAAGACCTGTTTTGAATTATGAGAATTGTTATTTGTCTGATATTATTGAAAATGCTGTAATAAAAGTTGAGATACTTTTGGAGGAAAAAAATATTAAAATTGAACATAAATATACAGATATTTTTTTATTGAAAATAGATAAAGAAATAATAACTCGTGTTTTTGAAAATTTGTTTACCAATGCTATAAAATTTTCTCCTTTTAATGAAATTATAATGATTAAAGTTAAAAAAAGTTCAGAGGATTTAATTTTAATAGAAATTATTGACAACGGAGCAGGTATTCAAAGAAATAAACTGAATTTAATTTTTGATAAATTTCAACAAGATAAAGAAATCAATTACGGAAACGTGAAATCGACAGGATTAGGATTAACGTTCTGCAAAATAGCGGTAGAAGCACACGGAGGAAGTATTAGAGCCAAAAATAGACTGAACGGTGGGACTGTTTTTTCGTTTACAGTAACAGGAGAAGTTCTATATAAAAATAAAGATAAAAATCATAATTTAAAATCAATACATAATTTTTCGGAAAAAGAATTGAAAATATTAAGAATAATGATTGATGTATTACGTAAAAAAAATATTTCTGAAGCAAGCGAAGTTCTGAAAATTCTGGAAGCAAACAAAAATAATGAGCAGAGAATTATTAATTGGAAAAATAAAGTCGAAAAGGCTGTTTTTACTGGAAACGAAAAATTATTTAATAAATTAATCGATAAGTAAAAATAATTAGGACAAACACATCAAAATATTAAAATGCTGAAAAAACAAGGATTTATTATTTTGAAAATATTGAATTTTAATGGTTTTTTAAAAATATAACATATTGATAATCAAGGATGATTTATGCGTTTGCCATAACAACTTATTTATAAATAGCTGTATTCAAATTTATGTGTGTAGCCCAATTATTAACAATGACAGAAAAATTTTGAGTACAAAAAGAAATATTTCGGTCTATTTTAACAGACCGAAAATATCTCAGGTAAAATCAATTTTAATTATATTACATTTCTTTTTCTTTTTTCATTATTTA
>JAOZMB010000091.1 GCA_029934515.1 Bacteroidales bacterium | reverse complement strand
TTGTAAAATACTTATTATCAGGTGTAAACCAATTCGTAATTCGTAATTTATAATTTACTTATCAATATGTTAAAAATACTTTAAACTATTTCAAATAATAAACCTGTTTTTAAAAGGTAGATAGGTCATAAAATCAGCATGATACACTACGTATGCTTCCGTTGAGCGTTTTATCAAATTGCCCTCTGTGGCGTGAGCTGCAATAATATGACAAACCTCAGGTGGAACACCACACTGCTCGGCTATGGAAACACCAGAAAATGGATGTCGCAAATATTTACCATAAGAACCCTGAACAGCTTTACCATCAGCGTCCAAAACATATTCAAGTAATTTTCCAACATCAGCAAGAATAGCTCCCGAAATTAATGTATCCATATTGACTGGCAGTTCGTCTTTGTAAAATTTATTCATCTGGTTGCCAGCATCGCGTGCTATGTGTACTACCGACTGCTTATGAGCCATAAAAGAAACTTTCAAATCAGGACCACATAACAATGTAAAAGGAATTTCATATAAATCAT
Source organism: Bacteroidales bacterium (assembly GCA_029934515.1). Taxonomy (GTDB): domain Bacteria; phylum Bacteroidota; class Bacteroidia; order Bacteroidales; family JAADGE01; genus JAOZMB01. Next base: position 13,631 of record JAOZMB010000091.1, on the reverse strand, counting down.
CAGCCGTCAGCACACTTCTTTCAATAGCAAGTTCCCAAGTTTTTGCTGTTTGTTTTCTTAATTTTTCATCTTTAATCCAGGCAATTTCCTTGCCCCAGAGTTTTTTTACGTCTTCTGTCATTTTTTACAATTTTTAAAATATGTATTTATTATCTTCGATAAGTTTATCTGCTATTCTTCTTCTCGCCTCTTTTATATTCTCACATTTAACCGATGTATAATAACGAAGAGCATTAATATATTTGTCCTGTTTTTCTTTTTCAATAAAAGAATATATTGCTTCAAGTCCTTTTGTGTATATAATATTTGCAGAATCAAAAATATAAACATTAAGTATATCTCTGTAAATATCCAATTTTTTCTTTTTTATTGTTTCAAGTTTTTCTGTTCTGAGGTAAATTGATTCCGAAATATAAGCTTCTGTAATAATATCTGCAAAGTTAAATAAAATTTCCTGCTCGTAGCTCAATCTTCTATTAAATTTATCAACTGCTGCATCGGCAAGCATTAAAAATACTGTTTTGAAATTCTTGACAGTTTTATTAATATCTTTATAATAATCGCCTGTAAAATGTCTTTTATTTTTTACGTAAGCAATATTTTCGGTAACCTGTGCTGCTACTTCAAAAATTGATATTTCACCTTTTCTTCCTTTTTTAATAAGCGTATCCGCAACAACCAAACGATTTATTTCATTTGTACCTTCAAATATACGATTAATTCTTGAATCTCTATATCCTCTTTCTATAAGTGTTTCAGAAGAATAGCCCATACCACCGTGTATCTGCACGCCTTCATCGACAATATAATCAAGCACTTCGGAGCCGAATATTTTTATTAAAGCCGCCTCTATAACGAACTCTCGCTGAGCATCTACATTAGCTTTTCCTTTATCACTGCCCTCAGAGATATATCTTTTAACGGCATCTTCCACGTTCTGACTTATACGATAAACAGCTGATTCATTAGCAAAAGTTTTTATAACTTGTTGAGCTAATTTATATTTAATAGCACCAAAATTAGAAATAAAACTGCGAAATTGTTTACGCTCATTTGCATATTGAACAGATTGATTTATAGATATTTTTGCGGCACCTATTACATTTGCGCCAAGTTTAATTCTTCCAAGATTAAGAATATTCAAAGCAATACGAAATCCTATTCCTTGTTTGCCAAGTAAATTTTCAACTGGAACTTCGCAATTATTAAAAAAAATCTGAACAGTTGAAGAACCTTTTATTCCCATTTTATGTTCTTCTGGATTAAATGTAATACCGGGAAAATCTCTTTCTACAATAAAAACACTTAATGCTCGGTCATTATCAATTTTTGCAAAAACAGTTAGTATATCAGCAAAACCTCCGTTTGTTATCCACATTTTTGAACCGTTGAGCAAATAATGTGTTCCAGCTTCATTAAGAACAGCCTTAGCTTTACCAGAATTTGCATCGGAACCAGCGCCAGGTTCGGTCAAACAATATGCGCCAAGTAAATCGCCTGTTGCAAGTCCGGGCAGATATTTTTGTTTTTGTTGTTCATTTCCGTAATACATTATCGGTAGAGTACCAATTCCGGTATCAGCCGAATAAGCAACTGAAAAAGCATAACCAGCACCAAGAACATCAGCAACAAGCATTGAAGTTGTAAAATCTTGTCCAAAGCCTTCGTACTCCTCTGGTATAGAAATACCAAGTAATCCCATTTCACCAGCTTTCTTTAATGTCTTTGCCATCAGACCATCTTCTTGATTATCAAGTCTATCTAATTTTGGAATAACCTCAGTATCCAAAAAATCTTGACACATCTCTGCTATCATTCTTTGTTCTTCATTAAACTCTTCTGGAATAAAAATCTCATCAATACGAGATTCCCTGATAATAAATTCACCACCTTTGATTGCTTTTTTCATCTTTTTTATTTTGTTTTTGTTATTATGAATTTTATTATTAAATGTGTACAACAAACCTAAAAAGTTGTGTTATTTTTATTTTCTGTAAGAAAAGATTCATACAGTAATGATTGAACTTTTGTTCGTGTTCCCATCTTTAACAATTTTTTATTTTCTATATCTGGACATATACGATTTGATAAAAATATATATACAAAATCATATTCTGGGTCTGCCCAAACAAATGTTCCAGTAAAACCAGAATGTCCAAAACTTTCATCTGAAACATAATTAGACGCTATTCCTCCTCGTTTGTCGAAGCCCAATGCACGTCTATTTTTACTTTTCGGAAACACCTGTTTTGTAAATAATTCTATGGTCTCTGGTTGCAAATATATTTTGCCTCCGTATGTACCTTTCTGTAAATACATTTGCATAATTTTTGCAAGGTCATTGGCATTAGAGAACAATCCAGCATGTCCGTTTACTCCTCCTGTCATGGCTGCACCGTAATCGTGAACGTATCCTTGTACGAGTTGTTTTCTGTAATTGACATCATTTTCAGTTGGAACGATACATTCTTTTTCAAACCTTTCTAATGGATTATAACCAGTTGTTACTGCTCCGAGTGGAGCATAAAAATTATCAGTCAAATAATCTTCCATTGGTGTTTCAGTGATTTTTTCTATTATTTTGTATAGCATATAAAATCCTAAGTCGCTATATTTATATCTTTTTTTTTTTCGTAATTTAGATTTGTAAATTCTTTGAAACATTGTATCCTCATACTGAGCACAGATATACATATTTTTTGCAACATTATATGGATATTTTTCTGATTTTTTTGTTGAATAAATTTCTTTATTTAGTTCTTTCGTTTTTCTATTTTCATAAGTTCTTAGGTAAAAAGGTATCCACGTTTTTAATTTTGCTTGATGAGTTAATAGGTCTTTAATAACAATATTTTTTTTATTTGTTGAGTCTAATTCTGGCAAATAATCAGATAATTTTTTATTTATATCAAAAGAATTATCTTCGTAAAGTTTCATAATTGCTGGCATTGTAGCTGTGATTTTTGTAACAGAAGCCAAATCGTATATATCATCTTTTTTATTTTTTATTTTTTTTGAATAAGTATGGTTTCCGAATGCTTTATAATAAAATACGACTCCATTTTTTACGGCAAGTACTGTTGCTCCAGGCATTGCTCCTTTTTTAATAGCTCCGATAATTACGGAGTCTGCGGCTTTGAGTTTTGTTTCTCTTATTTTTATTTCAGCTGGTTCTGAGTATTTTAATCTTATTTTTCCTTTTATTTCGCCGTCTCCAGCTTTGAAGTATTCACAAGCCGAAACAGGTAATTTGCCTCTTGCTTCAACACCTCCGTATAGCAACTGAGCAGATAGGTCACGTGTTGTTCGCCAGTCGTTGTAGGAAACAAGAACTGCTTCTAATTTTTCTGGTTTTTTCAATTTATTTAGTGCGTAAGGGTTTCCAAATAGAACCAGTACTACTTTTGTTTTTTCGGCAAGTATGTCTATAAAATCTATTGTATTTTTTGTTATTCCAAATTTTGGCGGACTGCTATTTGTTCTGTGTACACTTACAACAGCCACATCGTATGAAGATAATCTTTTCACCATTCTATTGAAATTTGTTTTATTTGCATTTTTGTTAATAGAAAATTTTTTAACATCATCATACATTGCCAGCCTTGTTTGAAAATTTGATAATCGACCATTTCCTATCGCAATAGATACAATTTCAAGAGTATCAATTCCTTTAAAAGGTATTATATTATTTTTATTTTTAGCAAGTGTCAAAGATGCTTCAAGGAGTTTTTTATTTCTAATTTTATATTGTTTTTTGTTCAAATCTTTATAAATATTTTTTATTTTTACTGGTTTATATTTATCTAATCCAAACCATTTTTTTGCATATAATATTTTCTTACATCTTTTATCAATTTCTTTTTGAGTAATTTCTCTTTTTTTGATTGCTTTTTTTATTTCATCGAAAGCTTTTGGTACATTTTTTGACATTAACAAAACATCAACTCCCGCAATAAGAGCCATAACATCAGCCTTTCCCGGTTTGATGAATTTACTAATTCCTCTCATTCCCAAAGCATCTGTAAATACCAAACCTTTAAAACCGATTTTATTTTTTAGAAGTTCTGTTATAATTGGTTTAGATAAACTTGAAGCAATATTATTTGTCGAGTCCAGAGCTGGAATATGCAAATGTGCTGCCATAATACCACCGATTCCAGCATCTATTAGTTCTCTAAATGGATATAATTCAATAGAATCGAGTCTCTCTTTAGAATGATTTATAATAGGTAAATTTTTATGAGAATCGACATCTGTATCTCCATGTCCGGGGAAATGTTTTCCTACGGCAAGTATTCTGTTATCCTGCATTCCGGACATATAAGCGATACCTTTTTGGGCTACATTAAAAGCCTGCTCGCCAAAAGAACGACTGTTTATTACTGGATTATTTGGGTTGTTATTTACATCAATAACAGGAGCAAAATTAATATGTATTCCAATTCTTTTGCATTGTTTACCAATATCTTCACCCATATCGTAGATAAGTTTTTCGTTTTGAATTGCACCGAGCATAACCTGTCGCGGATATGTTATTGTACTGTCAAGCCGAAATGGAAGTCCCCATTCATAATCGCCAGCAATCATTAATGGTGTCTTCGAGATAGACTGGTAATAGTTTGTCAATTTGGCTTGTTTGACGGGACCTCCTTGAAAAAAAATTAGACCTCCAACTTTATATTTTTCAATTAAATTTTTTATAGATTGTTTGTTTTTATTACCACTTCTTGGTATTGCAGCCATCATAAATAATTGCCCTATTCTTTCGTCTGGACTTAAAGATGCAAAAACAGAGTCAACCCATGCGCTTTTCATTTTTTCTGTAAAAGGCGAGAGTACCTTTTTTTTTATATTTGGAACATTTACGGAAGAATTATTAATTTTTATGCCTAATACAAAAAATAATGGTAAAAAAAATATAAGACTACGCAACAACATTTTTTTATTTTTTATTTTCATTTTATTAAATATTAGTTAAGTTTTAAATAAACATTTTTTTAGAACTTTATATTTCTATTTTGATAATCTTACTATAATTTTTCCGTAAATAGTTCTTCCTGGTCCCATTGGCAATGTGTTAGTCCATCTTTTAGAAAATTCAGTAAAATAAAAATCATCGTCTAATAAATTTTGCGAAAAAATACTTATTTCAATAGGAATTTTAATTGGTAATTTATACCTAATATTTACACTTAATAAATTTATTGCATGTTCTTCTGGATTTAATTTTTTTCCTTCGTTAGCGAGAGGTTTTCCATAGAAAACATTAAAAATGCCAATTGATAATCCGAGGTTTGTGTTATAACTTAGTCCCGATTTAAACATTGTTTCTGGAGCGAATGATTTTATATCATCTGTTTTTTGTAGATTTTTTTGATACATTGCCGAGCCAGTAAAAAATAAATTATGCAATATGACAATTTTTGTTTCTAGCTCCAATCCCATGGTTTCCATTTCTCCAACGTTATCAAAAGTTTGACGTTCTGGTTGTTCTATAATTGGAACTCTTGATATTAAATCAAAAAATCTGCTTCTGAAACTGTTTATTGCAAATTGTATTTTTTTTACATTGTAAAAAAATTGTATTTCATCTGTTTTTATTCTTTCAGGAATTAATGCCTCGTTGCCAAGTAATGCAGGATGGTCAAGATATTGTTCTAATGGTGAAGGCGAACGGAATGCATGAGCATACAATAATTTTGCTCCTATATCGTATTTTTTTGAAAAATAAATTATAAAACTCATTCTCGGACTATAATAAGATCCTCTATTGTCTGGCATATTTGCTTGCGTACCAACAATAAATTTAACATATCTAATAGGAGAATAATCTAATTGTAAATATGCAGAATGATGCAATTGCCTATATTTCGGTATTGTTTTGTCAGTTAGATTTTTATTTTGTCTTCTATGGTCTGCATTTATTCCTCCTTGGAGATTAATTTTTTTGCCTATTTTACATGAAACTGAAACTTCTCCAAAAAAATCTGATGCGTGATGTTCTGATTTTGTTATGCCGTTTATTGTATATTTAAAATCGTTATAAGATAAATCTACGTTTGCCGCCCAATTTTCCGAAAAATTTATTTTATAATTAAGGTTTGTAAATAACTTTTCGCTTGTTTGGTTTCCTTTGTAAGTCCAGAAAGGCAAAAGTCCCAGGTTCTTGTTGTAATTATTTGAATAAAAAGTTGTTAAGCTTAAATCTCCGAATTTTATTTTTGAAAAAAGACCTATTTTTTTCTCAGCAAAATTAACATTTCCGCTTGTATCTGGAATTAAAGGATTAGGATATGTTGTTGTTGCTTTGTAATTCCAACCGTCTTCATTAAATATTTGTCCAGAGATTAGTATTTCCAATTTATCTTTTTTCATTCCTGCATCAATCAAACCGTATATACCATTAAAAGAACCGTAAACGCTTCCAGCATTAAGCGATAAATTTTCTTTTTGTTTTTTTGTAATAATATTTATCACACCTGTGAAAGCATTTGTGCCGTATAGGACAGAACCTGGGCCTCTTATAATTTCTATTTTTTCAATTATTTCTATTGGAAATGATGTATAAACAGAATTATTTATTCCACCTGTTATTCCTTCTCTCATAGGTCGTCCGTCTAACAGTATAAGTGTATGCGTATCTGTGTGTGTTTTTAAGTCTCCACGAAATACGGCTACATTATTTTCGTATAAATGCGAACCTGCTGGCATAACGCTTGGTATTCTGTGCAAAATATCAACCAATGTATTTGCTCCGAAACTTTTAATTTCCTTTTTTGTAACAACTGTAACAATTCCAGGTGCATCAGCAATTGATTCTTCTTTTTTTGATGCCGTTTTTACTTTTACTTTTACCAGTTCCTCAAATGACATATCGAGGAATTTATTTTTTTGAATTGTATCGTTTTGTGCAAAAATTATATTTGCAGTAAATAACAATAAAATAGGGAATAAAGTTTTTTTCATAGTTTTTTTTGAAATATTATTAAAAAAAATTAAATGTGATAAAATTTTGACAAAGTTATTTTTGGTTTTAAATTTTCACTCCGATTAATACTATATCGTCGATTTGTTCTGTTTCTCCTTTCCATTCTGATAGTTTTTTATCAAGTATTTCTTTTTGTTTTTTCATTGGCAATTTATGGTTTTCAAGAAGTAAATTTCTTAGATTTGATGATTTAAATTTTTTCAAATATTTACCACCGAATTGGTCTTGATAACCGTCTGAAAAAATATAAAATATATCATTTTTTTTCATTTGTATTTCATTATTTTCAAACTTTTTTTCTCTGACAAAGTATCCAATTGGATTTTTTGTTGCTTTATATTGAATAATTTTATTGTTTCTTATAATCAGAAGTGGATTGTATGCCCCCGCATACTGCATGATATTTGTTTTTGTATTTAATATACACAAAGCTATATCAAGTCCATTGGCGTTCTTGTTTATAAATGTATTAAAAATTTCTTTAACATTTTCTCTCATTTTTTCCAGAACTTCGCTTGCTATTACTACTTTTTGGTGAACAATAATTCTGTTTAAAAATGTTATTCCGAGCATTGTAAGAAATCCTCCTGGTACTCCGTGTCCCGTACAATCGGCAGCCACAACAATCACATTATCTCCGATTTTATTAAAATAATAAAAATCACCGCTAACTTTTTCTTTTGGTTTGAATAGAATAAAATATTCTTTTAACCATTTTCTAATCCTAATTTCATTTGTTAGCAAAGCCTCTTGAATTGTTTTTGCATAATTTATGCTGTCTGTAATATTTTTATGTGCTTCTTCGATTTTTTCTTTACTTTTTTTTATTACTCTGTTCTGTTTCTCAGAGTTTTTGTTTAACATAATTAGTTTTTCGTTGTTTTGCCTCAGCTCTTCATCTGCAACAACAAGCTCTTCGTTTTTTTCTTGAACTTCTATTTTTTGTATTTCTATTTTTTGTTTTGCTTTTTTTACAGAACGGTAACTCTTTACAAGTAAAAATGATAAAGAAATAATTATTAATAAAACAAAAAATACTGTGAACAATAATGTTTTTTGTTCGTTTATTTTTATATTTTTTTGTTCCAATTGTTTTTCTTTTTCATTTATTTTTATTTCATTTTGTTTTATTTCATTTTGTTTTTTGTTTAATAATTTTTGTTTTTCTTTAATTTCTTTATCTAATTCTAATAATTTTTGTTTTGAATTTTTAACTTCTATTCTTTGTTTTTTCATTATTTTTTGTTGTTGTTTTTTTGTTTTGTTAATCTCGTCTATGAATATTTCTTTTTGTTCTTCGATTTTTATAATTGATTGATTTAGGTCTTCTTCTTGTTTTTTCAATAATTGTTTTTTCAGGATAATTTCTTTGTTTAAATCGGATATTTCTTTTTTACGAATTTCTAATTCTTTCTTTTTTTCTTCTAGTTCTTTTTTTTGACTTTCTAATTTTTTTCTTTGATTTTCTATTTCTTTTTTTTGTTCTTCTGCATGTTTTTTTTCTTTGTCAAGTTCTTTTTCTTGTTTTTTATAAAGTTCTATTAAGTCTATCTCAGAGCCTCCGAGAAGCAATAGCTCTGGTGAAATTTTTAAATTTTGTTCTAAAATTGTTTTTTTATTTATCTCGAAGCTTACATTTTTTTTATCATCGCTTGTGAAATTAAGCATAACAAATTTTTGATTTTCAAAATGATCTGTTATCAATAGTACATTTTTACTATAAATTTTTCTATACAAATCAATAAGTTCGTCATTGTTTTTATAGTCAATAAAAATTACATTTGGAAAAGGCAAATCTATTGAAGATAAGTTTTTATGTCGTATTATTTTTATTTTTTTATTTTTTATTTTCTTGCTATTAGAAAGATTATTTAAAGATTTAAATATATTTTTGTTATCTCCGTAATATCCTATTATAAAAGTTTTGCCTACAGAACCTGATTGCCAACTTATATTTTTAACAAAATTAAAAATATAAGCAACTTTAAGGTTACTATCTTCGTTCTGAGAATAGATTTTTGATATAAAGAATGTAGATAAATAAAAAATAGTAATAATAATAATAATAAAATTTTTCATATTTTTTGATTTTTAAAATTACAAAAATATTAAATCATAACAAATAACAAAAAAGACTTTGCAAAATATTTGATTAAGTTATTTAATAGTTACTTCTGCTGTTTTTAGATTGATATATTTATATACATTTTTTTCTCATATAGATAATCAATTTGTTTTTTAATATATTCAAAATCTAAATATTTTTTCTACAATTATGTATAAATTCAAAAGTTCAAATATAAAAATATAATTTTTTTTTACTAACTGTAATGTTTAAATTTTTTATATCAAATATTATACAGTATTTTTGTTTTTACAAAGATATTATCTTTTTTTAATACATTGATTATCTATATTAGCCAAAATTATTATTGAATTATGAAAAAATATAACAGAATTTTATTAAAATTAAGTGGCGAATCGCTTGCTGGAGAGAGAAAAACCGGAATAGAAGAAAAAAAACTTAATGAATATGTAACACAAATTAAAGAAATTACAAAAAAAGGTATTGAAGTTGCACTTGTCATTGGCGGTGGAAATATATTTAGAGGTCTCGGAGGTACACATAAAGGTTTTGATAGAGTGAAAGGAGATTATATGGGAATGCTTGCAACAATTATTAATGGTTTGGCTTTACAGTCGGCTTTTGAAGCAAATAATCAGGAAGCAACATTGCTTACTGCGTTCAGTACAGAACCAGCTGGAGAAAGATATTCAAAACAAAAAGCTATAAACGCACTTAAAAATGGACATGTTGTTATTTTAACAGGAGGAACAGGTAATCCTTTTTTTACAACAGACAGCGGAGCTGCACTACGAGCCGTTGAAATAGATGCAGATATTTTACTAAAAGGAACTCGTGTTGATGGAGTTTATTCGGCAGACCCAGAAAAATATCCAAATGCAATTAAGTTCGATAAAATAACATTCGATGAAGTTTATGAAAAAAAACTAAAAATTATGGATCTTACAGCTTTTACGCTTTGCAAAGAAAATAATATTCCTGTTTATGTGTTTGATATGGACGTTGTAGGAAATTTAAAAAAAGTAATAGACGGCAAAAATATTGGAACACTGATAAGTGTAAACTCTTAAAATAAAATTTTAAAAATAAAACTATGAATATTATACTCTTTGACGACAAAAATAGAAACGATTTGTTGCCACTTACATATACTCGTCCAATCGCTGAATTAAGGGTCGGGATATTGAAAATACGAGAAAAATGGGAAAAAAGGTTCTCTGTAAAAATATCATTTTTAACTGAAAATTATTTACGGGATAAATTCCCAATGGTCATAGACGATGAAAATCTAATTATAAACGGAAGTATAATTCCAAATGATGATATTATTAACGAAATAAAATTATTAAAAAAAAATTGCTTATTAGTGAAAGATAATGTTTTGGTAGCAAGTTTTGTAAATAAAGAACAAATTAAGAAATTTAATTTTAGTATTTTTAATAAATTTAATTTGCAAGAAGCAAAATCGGATTTTTGTCGTATAGCTTATCCTTGGGATATTTTTAGATTAAATGAACAGGAAATAAAAAATGATTTTCAAATATTGACAAAGAATCGTGTTTCATCAGAATTAGATTCTTCGAATAATTTTACAGAACAGGAAAATATTTTTATTGAAGCTGGTGCAAGCATAAGATTTGTAACACTAAACCCCGCAGGAGGATATATTTATATCGGAAAAGATGCCGAAATTATGGAAGGTTCACTTATTAGAGGTTCATTGGCAATGTGTAACAATTCTGTACTAAAACTCGGAGCAAAAATATATGGAGCTGTAACAATAGGACCATTTTCAAAAATAGGCGGCGAAGTAAATAATTCCGTAATACAAGGATATTCAAATAAAGCTCATGATGGATTTCTTGGAAACTCTGTTATTGGTGAGTGGTGTAATATAGGAGCTGATACAAATAATTCAAATTTGAAAAATAATTATACAGAAGTAAAATTGTGGAACTACAACGAAGAACGTTTTATTCTGTCTGGATTACAATTTTGTGGACTTATTATGGGCGACCATTCAAAATGCGGAATCAATACTATGTTTAATACTGGAACTGTTGTAGGCGTTAGTGCAAATATTTTTGGTTCTGGATTTCCACGCAATTTTATTCCATCGTTTTCATGGGGCGGTAAATCTGGATTCTCAACTTATAATCTTAGCAAAGCAATTGAAACAGCAGCCATTGTTATGAAGAGAAGAAGTATCAAATTTGATGATAAAGAAAAATTTATATTTAAAAAAATATTTGAAAATAGTTCTAAATACAGAGTAAAGATATAGCTGACGCATCAAAAATAAATTATACTTGATTATCAATATGTTATGTTTTTAAAACCATTAAAAATTCACTATTTTGAAAATAGTAATTCATTGATTATCAACAATTAAATATTTTTATGTATTTGTCATAAAAATATATTCGTTTAGAACAATTTTTTTATTAATTTTGATGCGTTTGCCCTACATATTTTCACAGGTATTTTTTTATAAAAAAAAATGTTATATTTTTGTAAATTATTTTAATTAGAATTAATACAAAAAGAATGAGAAAAATTATAATTATATTGCCAATATTATTACTATTTGCGTGTACCGAAAATAGTAACAATACAACATCAGACAAAACAGATACAATTGTTATCGAGCAGGAGGAAAACGGAGAAGTTGTAGTGAAAGATACAAAACAGAAGTGTGATGCAAATTTTGAATTTATTAGTACAGGTGCAGATGGAGAATATATAACTGCGTATTTGATACATAACAAAGATAGTTTTGAGCTTTTCGAAGAACTCGGAAATTACAGAAAATATGATATTGAAGAGTTATCTATATCTAAATTTATTTCAAAAAAACCTTGTGAAATACATGCAAATTTTTATGAGGCACTTGTGAAAGTTGTTTATATAGTTCGTGAAGAAAAAGACATCGTTGCCTACCATTTATATTACGATGAATCTATTGATAAATTAGAAATTACAGAACTAAAAAGAATTTCTAATGATGAAAAACAGATTCTATAAATTAAATCGATGTGGTATTTTACTATTTTAATAATTATTTATCAATGCCAAATTAATATTTTTTAGCATTTTATTTTTATCTTTTGACAATATACCTTTCAGAACGATATGATTTGAGGCATGGTCGCTACGAAAAATGGTATTTTCTAATTTTGTATTTTCTATAAACAATCTCATCTCCATTATAAGTTCAATTTTGTTTAAAGGTGTAAAATTACTGGAATATCTTTTTTCAAAGTGCCTCTGTCCGAATGGAAAATATAAAACAAGTGTTGAAGCAAATTCGGGTTGTATTTCGTTTAAGATTTTTGCAGAATTTATGGCATGACGTTCGCTGAATTGTTTGCCGCCGAGACCATTTAAAATCATAACAGATGTTTTAATACCAGATTTACGGGCATTAAGTAGTCCGTTAAGAGTTGATTCGTAAGTTTCTCCTTTATTAACAGAAGAAAGAACTTTATTATCACCAGATTCTATGCCAACATAGACCAACGAAAGACCAGCTTTATTAAGCATCTTTAATTCGTTGATGGATTTTGATAATAAATCTTTTGGCTTTGCATAAACCGAAATACGCCTTACTTTTGGTAAGTTTTTGTTAATTGTGTTTAATATGTCTAATAATTTATTTGTCGATAAAACCATCGCATCACCATCGGCAAGAAAAACCTTTCTTATATTATTTCTAAAAAAAATAACTTTGTTTATATCTGCTTTTATGTCTTCTATTTTTTTTATTTTAAATTTTTTGCTTGTGTACATTTCACAAAATGTACATCGATTCCAAGAACAGCCGTTACTTATTTGTAATATTAATGAGTAAGCTTCGCTCGGCGGTCTAAATAAAGGTTCATCGTATTGTATGGGTAAAAAATTCATAGATTTTTTTTTGAAAATATAAAAAGATATGGAAAAAATAATTTATTAGTCTAACTGCAAAAGTAAAAATATTTTAATCAGTACAAACAGTAATCAGTAATTAATTAAAAAAACATTAAAACAAATATGCCAATCTTTCAAAAATCAGTAATAAAAAAACATTTGCGAGGACTAAATAAAATTTGGTTAAATAAAGCATACGATAAATTTAACCAAATTTTTGATACCGAAAAAATTGAAACAATAATTAAACTAAAAGAAGAAGAATATCAAGACGGTTTTATTAGAGACCTATTCGTGAAAGTTCTAAATTATACTCTAAAACCAGATAAAAATTTTGATATAGTAAGAGAATTTAAAAACCAAACAGACGGAAAAAAAGCTGACGGTGCAATAATAAAAAATGAAAAAGCTATTGCTGTTATAGAACTAAAATCAACAAAAACAAAAGACCTGACAAGTATTACACAACAAGCATTTAACTATAAAGTTAATCAGCCCGCTTGTAAATATGTAATAACTTCTAATTTCCAAAAACTGAGATTTTACATTGATTATGCAAACGAATACGAAGAATTTGACCTCTTTAATATGCAAAAAAAACAGTTTGAATTAATGTATTTGATTTTACGTAAAGATGCTATTTTCAAC
>JAOZMB010000090.1 GCA_029934515.1 Bacteroidales bacterium | reverse complement strand
TTTTTGCAAAGATATAAAAAAAATAACAAATAGCATTACTTAATTAGTACAACCATATTTTGAATGCAGATTTAAAGAAAAGTGATGTTTTTGATATGATTAATAACCAACAAGTAAACATGTTGGTTATTAATTTTCAAACCGAAAAGTTTACCTTTTCGGAATTAGAAATTCTTTTATAATGACTTTATTGATGCACAATAATTCGTTAATTGCTTTTTTTTATTTTTAATATTTCGATATTCATTATTCCTTTTTAAATATTTCTTATTTATTTTTCCATATCCAAACAACAACATCTGGATACCTAGTATGAAAACTATTGTACTGATTAATTGCTTCGTTCATTGTTGCGTGGTCTCCTATACTTAATCTGAACATTTTTTCTTCGATTATAATAATTTCAACTGTAACACTGGATTTCAAAAATTTTGCTTTTACATTTTTTGCTGATGTCAAAGATGATAAACTTGAAACAATAAGATAAAATCTGCCTTTTTTAGGTGTTTCATATTGTTTTATTGGAATAGAATCTTCAATTGTCTCTGGAATAGAATTATCATTTAATGTCAAAGAATCAGAAATATTTTCATTTATTTCTGTTCTTTCAGCATCAATTGTGTCGGTTTTTGTTGTATCTTCATTTGCTTTGTCATCGTCTTTTTTATCGAAAATATTTGTTGTATCTGATTTCAAATTATCAATATCAGAAATATTTAACGAATCTTTGACTGTCTCATTATTTTTGTCTTTTGTCTTTCCATTTCGTATATTCTCATAGATATTGACAACATAATTTTTTCCTTCATTCAAATAATTTGGTTTGAATAAGTATATACACGATATTATTGCAATTAATATTACTGCAACCAATGTCAAAATAATCCAAAAAATTCCTTTTTTCTTTTCTTTTTCAGCTGGAACAATTGCCGTTTTTATGTTCTTTACAACGTCATCGGGGAGTTTAATTTTGGATAATCCGTATGAGCTGAATAATAAATTATCACCAGAAATAGAATCAAAAACAATTGATTTATTTTTAGATAAATAAAATATACCTATTTCTGCAAACCTTACTTTTTTTCCTGCTTTAAGTTTTGTATTTACTGTATTTACATATTTATTTATGTGTTTACGAGACTCATCCAGTGAAATATTTTCTTTTTCTTTTATATAATTTTCAAGCAGACTGTCATTTTTTTTAAGATTGCCATCAAATATAATTTCTTTACACGGAGGCGACATTGTATTTGTATCTTTATTTATTTTGGCAGAAGAATACTTTGTTAAAAAAGCTCCAAATCCAGACAATACAACATGGTCATGTGTATATAACAAATCTTTTATATGTTTACTTATTTCCATTTTAAATTTTTTTTATAAAAAAATAATGTTCAGTTTATTTTTTTTTTTAATATTGTGCAAAATTAAAGAATAATCTTTATTTTAAAAAGACAAAAAGCAAATTTATGAAAAAAATATTAATAACAGGAGGAACAGGTTATATTGGTTCGCACACGGCAGTGGAATTAATAACAGAAAATTACAAGGTGCATATCGTTGATAATCTGTCAAACTCAAAAATTGAAGTGCTTTCGGATATTCAAAAAATTACAGGTAAAAAACCATGTTTTGATAAAATAGATTTATTAAACAAAAAAGAGACAGATGATTTTTTTAAAATAAATAATGATTTTGATGCAATAATACATTTTGCCGCTTACAAAGCTGTTGGCGAGTCGGTTGCAAAACCATTGATGTATTACAGAAATAATCTGAACTCGCTGATGAACATTTTAAGCAATATGCAAAAATATAATATTAGTAATTTTGTTTTTTCTTCGTCATGCACAGTTTACGGACAACCAGACATGTTACCTGTAACAGAAAGCTCGCCAATAAAAAAAGCAGATTCTCCTTACGGAAATACAAAACAGATAGCAGAAGAAATAATAAATGATTTCTTGAACGCAAATAAACAATTAAAATCAATTTCTTTGCGATATTTTAATCCTATAGGGGCGCATGAAAGCGCTCACATTGGTGAACTGCCAATTGGAATGCCAAATAATCTTGTCCCGTTTATTACACAAACTGCTGCTGGAATAAGAAAACAATTAAAAATTTTTGGTACTGATTATAATACGTCAGATGGAACAGCAATTAGAGATTATATTCATGTTGTAGATTTGGCACAGGCACATATTTTGGCGGTTCGGAGATTAATAAAAAATGAAAATAAAAATAATTCAGAGTTTTTTAATATAGGAACAGGAAAAGGAAACTCTGTTCTGGAACTTGTTAATACGTTTGAGAAAGTTACAGGTTTGAAACTTAATTATATATTAACTAAGCGCCGTCCCGGAGATATTGAGAAAGTCTGGGCGGATACTTCACTTGCCTATAAAGAGCTTAAATGGAAAGCTAAAAGAACGCTTGCAAATGCACTATTGTCAGCATGGAACAGAGAAAAAATATATAGAGGAATAAAATAATTTCAAATTCACAATAGTATATTGAACAAATAATAAATTTTTAATTTTAATATATAATTACAATTTTCTTATGAGAAAAATTATTACAATTGCATTATTAGTATGTGTATTTACGGTAGTATCTGCACAGAATGTTGATGATGGAGAAATGCGTGCTGCATGGATTACGACAACAAAAAATATTGATTATCCTTCAAGTAAAAGTTTGAGCTCCAAGAATCAGAAGACGGAATTTATCAGTATATTGGAGATGTATGATAAAATAGGAATAAATGCTATATTTTTTCAGATAAGACCTTCTTCTGATGCTTTTTATCCATCAAAGATTGAGCCTTGGTCTGAATGGCTAACAGGTAAACAAGGAAAAGCGCCAGACCCATACTACGACCCATTGAAATTTATGATTGAAGAATGCCACAAAAGAGACATGGAATTTCATGCTTGGCTGAATCCTTTTAGAGCTGTTGCAACAATTGAATATGCAGATATTGCAGATAGTCATATAAGCAAACAAAAACCTGAATGGTGTTTTACTTATGATATTAACAAATATCTTAATCCAGGTATTCCACCTGTGCGCGATTATATTACAGAGGTAATAATTGATGTTGTAAAAAGATATGATATTGATGGTATTCATTTTGATGATTATTTTTATCCGTATCCCAAAAAAAAGGACGGTAAAAGTATGGAAATACCAGACTCTGAAACATACAAAAAATATAACACAGAGTTTAATAATATTAGAGACTGGCGAAGAGATAATATGAACAAATTTATAGAACAGGTGAACGAGAATATTAAAGAAATAAAACCGACAGTAAAATTTGGAGTCTCTCCTTCGGCGGTTTGGAGGAACAAGGGCTACGACCCAGAAGGCTCAGATACACGAGGTTTGGCTCATTATGATTATTTGTATGCTGATGTTTTGAAATGGCTTCGCGAAGGTTGGATAGATTATGTGGCTCCGCAATTGTATTCTGCTATTGGAAATAAATATGCAGATTATAAAATACTTGTTGACTGGTGGTGCAAACATACATACGGAAGACATTTGTATATTGGACACGCTGTTTATAAAGCATCGCCGACTTCAAAAGACAAAGCATGGCGAGATGTAAACGAATTACCTAAACAGATGCAAATAAATCGGAAGAACTCAAATGTCAGAGGAAGTATTTTTTATAATACAAACAGTTTCAAAAAAAATATAATGGGTTTTAACGATATTCTTAAAAATAATTTTTATGCAACACATGTGCCGACACCTATTATGCCTTGGTTAGAGCCAGCAGTTGCAATTGTAACAGATACGGTAATTGTTGTAGCTGTTGATGAAACAGCACCGCCATCGCCAAACAAAATAAAAGTTACAAAACTTGGAAATAGATATATGCTCTCGTGGAAGGCTCCGAAAGTAAGCGGAAAAGAACATGATGATAAAGCTGTTTCTTATGCTGTTTATAAATATAAAGATATTGACTCTGACGAACTAACAAAAAAAAATATTTATAAAAAAACCAAAAAAAATTATATATTTGTTAAAAGAAAACGATTTGCATTCTTCAAAAAGAAATTTAAATTTGTTGTAAGTGCTTTCGATAAAGCGGGTAATGAAAGCAAGATAAGTAAAGAAGTTATTATGAAATTGAAAAAATAAATTTATATTTTTAATAATTATAATTTTTTTTTGAGGTTCAAAAATCCGTGTTTATCAGTGTTCCTATTACTCCGATAAATAGAAACACTAATTTTCACTGATTTGATTTTTTATAAATTATTTCTTATTTGCTAATTATGTATTATATTTGTAATAAAAAAGTTATCATCAGAAAAATAAAAAATAAAAATGAATAAGTAAATTACGAATTATAAATTACGAATTGGTTTACACCTGATAATAAATATTCTACAAAAACAAATCAGAAAATTATTTTTTTACCATTACTAAGACAAAAATTAAGAATATAATTAATATAATGATAGAAAAGTGTTGTAAAATATTAAATTATGTTCGTTTTGAACAATTTTTTTTAATTTTATGTTGTTTTTTTGTTAAATTAAATTAATTTTGTAAAATTTTATTATTTGTAATAAACAATACATTCACATTCACATTCAAAATTTATTAACTAAAAAAATAAGTAAGTTTATGAAAAAATTATCTTTACTGTTTATTTTCATTGCTCTTACAATGTTCCAGCTCCTTGCTCAAAGGACTATTACTGGAACTGTAACTGGTGAAAGTGGTGATTCCATTCCAGGTGTCACTGTTAGTGCAAAAGGTGAGCATGTCGGTGTCGAGACTAATTTTGATGGTTATTATAGCATTAAAGTCTCTGATAGTACAACTCATCTGATTTTTTTCTATTCTGGTAAGACAGAAGTAGAGAAGGAGATTGATGGGGAAAGTGTAATAAATATAGAATTACAATCGGAGTCAGAAGAGTTGGAGGAGATTGTAATCACGGCACTCGGTATTAAACGAGATATTAAAGCTTTGGGGTATTCAGCGACAACTGTAAAAAGTGATGATTTGACAAGAACAAAAGACAGAAGTGCTTTAAACGCATTACAGGGAAAGGTTGCTGGTGTAAACATTACATCGGCATCAAGCGCACCAGGTGCATCTACACGTGTTATAATGAGAGGGTTTTCATCAATCACTGGAGAAAATCAACCTCTATTTGTTATTGACGGTGTACCACTGAATAATGTTTCTGCTGGTAGCAGTAGCATAAACGGAGGTACAGATTTCGGAAATGATATTAATGATATTAATCCTGATGATATCGAAAATATCACTGTTCTAAAAGGAGCATCAGGAGCAGCTCTTTACGGCTCACGGGCTGGAAACGGTGTTATTATTATTACTACAAAAAGCGGAAGAAAGAACGATAGTAAAAAAGGTTTGGAAATTACCGTAAATACAACAACAACTTTTGAATCTATTCTAAGACTGCCACAGTGGCAAAATGAATACGGACAAGGTTTTTTCGGAAGCAGAGATATACGCGAAAATACAAGCTGGGGCCCACGATTTGATGGAAAAGATAATTATTGGGGATACGCTGTTAACGGACAAAGAAAAATTAAACCTTACAGCGCATTGCCAGATAATGTTGAAAACTTTTTTGATATAGGACAAACATTTAATAATTCAATAGCTTTTGCTGGAGGTGATGAAAAGAACTCTTTTTATACTTCGTATTCAAATGTTTATTCAGATGGAATTATGCCACAGGATAATGACGTTTATAATAGACATACACTTGCAATAAGTGGAAAAGCAAAATTATCAAATGATTTTACTATATCAGGTGGACTAAATTATATCAAAAAACAAAGTCGTTATGTAAGCACTGGACAAGGAGCAGTTTCTGTATATAATCAGATACTCCAAGTACCAAGAGATATACCAATAAATGAATTGTCTGATTATGAAAGTGTTTGGAATAATTTAGATAATTTCTATTCTGCTTACATGATAAACCCATATTATGTGCTTAATGAATACGGAAATGAGAATAATCAGGATAGAGTTTACGGAAATACAAAAATTGCATATAAATTGGGCGAACATTTAAGTGCTTTTTTTAGAGTTGGTTCTGATATTACAAACGAACAAAGACACGAACATCAACCTATTATCGACCCAGAAGGAATAAATGATTCAAACGAAGGCTGGACTAATACAAACGAAGGACGTGTTGTCGAATCTTCTCGTTTTAGAAGACAAATTAATACGGATTTTATTGTTACATACAACCAACAGTTTGAAAAATTTGATTTTAATATAATGTTTGGACATAATATGAACCAAAGAAATTCAAAAACATTGTACCAAAGAATTGACGGTTTGGATATTCCTAATTATTATAACCTCGCAAACAGCGGAAATATACCAATGGTTTATGAGGGTGAATCTAAAAGAAGATTAGTAGGAGCATACGCTAATTTAGATGCCTCTTTTTTTGGAATGCTCTATCTTACAGCAACTTTTAGACGAGATTGGTCGTCTACATTACCAATTGAAAATAATGCTTATAACTATCCCGGTGTTAATTTGAGTTTTGATTTTACTACTGCATTTCCAGCAGTTAAAAAAGTAGTTGAATTTGGAAAAATTAGAGTAGGATGGGCAAAAGTTGGTTCTGATGCAGACCCATATCAAGTATATTCAACTCTATCACAAGCATCTTTTTACAATGGTTATGAAGGTACTGGTTTGAGCTTTCCAATGGCAAACGGTTTAAATTCTTATACAATAGGTAATAGAATTGGTAACCCTGGACTATCACCTGAATTTAAAACAGAATTTGAAATAGGTACAGATTTAAGATTTTTCAAGGGAAGAGTAACCGTCGATTTTACTTATTATAACTCGCTTGTTACTGATTTGATTTTTAGTGCAACACTTCCTTACTCATCTGGATTTTCATCGCAGACAATAAATTTTGGAGAAATTCAAAATAAAGGTTTTGAAACATTAATAACTGTACAACCAATAAAAAATGATGATTTTACTTGGACACTATCTGCTAATTTTACCAAAAATTATAGTAAAGTTGTCAAACTACCAGAGACTTTGTTAAACGCTGAAACAGGAGAACGAGAATTTACACTGGTAGGAATTGGATTACCTGCAACAGGATATACTTCATTTACAGTTTTTGAAGGAGAACCTATTGCTGTATTTACAGTAAACGCACCCGAGACAGTAAAAGACGAGTCTTCGCCATATTACGGAAATATTATTGTTGATGCAAATTCTGGTTTGCCAATCGTTTCATCTGATATTGTAAAACTTGGAAACTCA
The DNA here is from genome assembly GCA_029934515.1 of Bacteroidales bacterium. Taxonomy (GTDB): domain Bacteria; phylum Bacteroidota; class Bacteroidia; order Bacteroidales; family JAADGE01; genus JAOZMB01. Next base: position 6,881 of record JAOZMB010000090.1, on the reverse strand, counting down.
AATTATGATTATATACTTGGAATTGGAAACAGTTTTAGTTATAAATTTATTACGCTTTCGTTCAATTTTGATATTAGACAAGGCGGACTAATGTATTCCAGAACAGCAGAGATGACACATTTCTCTGGAACAACTCCAGAGTCAACTTATAACGACAGACAACCTTTTATTATACCAAACACGGTAATAGAAGTATTAGAAGACGGAGAAGTTGTTGGTTATCAAGAAAATGCAACTCCGATAATAAATAATGTTCCTAACTCAGGAATAGGTGCAAATATGCATGATTACTGGGGAAACGGAGCAAATCTTATGAATGAAAAATTTGTAATTGATAAATCATTTGTTAAACTAAGAGATGCTTCTTTATCTGTAAATTTACCAAAAAAATGGTTCTCCAGTATTTTTATTGGCTCTATGAATTTAACTGTAATAGGACGGAATTTGTTAATATGGACACCTGAATCAAATAGATGGATTGACCCAGAGGCAACATCATTCGGAAATGATTTAACTGGTGATTACGGAGAATATGGAAACGTTCCAGCCGTAAGAAGTATTGGATTTAATTTAAAGTTCACTTTCTAAAAAAATTAAAATATAAAATAAAATGAAAAAATTATTTAAAATAGTATTAATTTTATCAATAATATCTGGAATGTCTTCTTGCAATGAATTCCTTGATATAAACCATGACCCAGATATACTTGAGGACGCTCCTGTAGAAATGATTTTACCAGCGGCTTTGTCATCTCCTATGTATATACTTGGTGGCGATGGTCAAATTTTCGGAGCATACTGGGCGCAACACTGGACACAATCGACAAATGCGCCACAGTATCAAGGATATGATTCTTGGCAAATAACAAATGCAACATTTGATGGAAGAGGATACGGAGCATTATATTATTATTCTTTAAAAGACCTGGAACATATCAGAAAAATTGCAGAAAAAGAAGAGAACTGGACTTATTTTCTAATGACAACTGTTGTAGAAGCTTATATTTACCAGGTACTTGTCGATTTGTATGATAAAGTACCATTTACAGAGGCTCTGCAAGGTGAAGGCAGTGACGGTTTCGACCCAAATATAACACCAAAATTTGATGATGGAGAATTTATTTACAATGGTCTTATAGAAATGTTGGACGATGCTTTATCTAAAAATCTCGGAGCTGTATCGTGTAAAGACCCTGGCGATGCAGATATATTATTTGGAGGTAATATGAACTCTTGGCAAGCTTTCGCGAATACATTGAAATTGAAAATATTGTTAAGACAAAGCAATGTTAATGATGTAACAACAGCTATGGCTGATTTAAAAGGAAAAGCTTTTTTAACTTCTGATGCAGCGTTTAATATATTTGTAAACCAACCAGATAAAAGAAACCCTATATATTCAGCAGCCGAAATACAGCACAAAGGAAATTTATCAATGAGTAGAACTTTAATGGATTACTTAACAGGAGATATTGAAGGAGAAGATAATTATAGAGACAGAAGAGTAGAATATCTTGCTGAACGTCCAAAAGATGTTCCTGAATATCATCGTGCTTTATTACAAGGAGATTATTTGAATATTGATTATGCAACAAGTATCGAAGAATTATCAAGACCGATGTTAAAATTTGACCATCCGCTGTATTATATGACAGAAGCGGAGAGTTATTTTCTACAGGCTGAAGCAAATTTAAGATACTGGGGTGATGATACAAAAGCCGAAGAAATGTACGAAGAAGGTATAAGAGCTGCATTTGACAGATTGGATAATATAGGACTTGTGCCAACAGATGACGATGAATACGATGCAGAAGTGGTAATTGACGGATATGCTAAATGGGTTTATACAAGCGAAGAAGCACAATTGGAACTAATATGGATGCAAAAATGGGTCTCGATGACTAACATACAGGGAATTGAAGCATTTATTGAACACAACAGAACAAACACACCTTACGAATACGAAGTAAGTCCTCGTGTTGATAATTGGCAAAATCAATCTGGGATTGATGCTTATGAAAAAGGTTGCGGTTGGTTCACAATAGCTTTAAATAATGTAACAAGCGACAGATATCCAAGACGTTTAATGTGTCCGCAGTCAGAAATGGATGGAAACCCAAATGTGCCTGTTGAGTTGAGAAGTAAAAAAATATTCGACCCAGTATGGTGGGATATTGATTAATATTTAAACTTTATTAAAAATAAAAAAAATGAAAAAAATAATAATTAACACTTTTTTTGCAATATTTATAATATCGATGTTTGGTAGTTGTGAAATGTTTTTTAAACAACCAACAGATGAAGTCTCAAAAACAACAACTTATCCAATTTTTGTTTTTAATGGTGGTCAATTAATGACTTGGGAACTGGGAACACCTTGGGTAGAACCTGGGTTTACTTGTAGTGAAGTTGTAGAAAACGGAAATGATTTAACAGATGATGTAGTCGTTTATGATGACTCGATAGATGTTAATGTACCTGGGGTTTATACAATGAAATATACTGTGAAAAATTCATGGGGTTATGAAAAAACAGAACTTAGATATGTCTCTGTAACATCTGGATTAGATGATTTAACAAATATTGCGGGAGATTATAAAATAGATTTGTTTGGGTATGATGATATGATGTCTGTATCTGAATATGAAGAAGTAAGAGGTTTCTGGAACGTTGGAAATATTTTAGATGCAACCTGGACAGTGCCTGCAATGATTGCAGATAAAGGAGACAATACTTATATTGTACTACGTTCATTTTTCAAACGAAAAGTTGACCTGACTTATGTTTACTACGAAGGCACAGGAAGTTTTGATGAAGAAACCAACAAATTGCAATTTATATTACATAAAGTAGATGTAGATGGAAACAGATTGTCAGATGATGAGCCATCACGTGGATGGAAACTTCAATAATTAAAAAATAAAACAAAATGATAAATAAAATAATTTTTATAATTTTTATTGTCGGATTTATCGCGGCTTGTGATACATATCCAGACTACGAGCAAAAATATTCAGAATCTTATCCTCTCGCAGGAAATTATTTTGTAAAAGATTATTTGCCCGATAATTTGACAGAACCAGTTGAGAACGCAAGATATTATGAAATATACATATACGATGCGTCATTTGAGGCAGAAAAGTTTTTGTGGGTTAATGCGATGTTGAGAAGTAACAAAACTTTTAGAGTTAAAACGACTTATAGTAAAGATAATTTGTCGTTTAATGGAGATAAATTACCACATTCGCCGTCATCGGCAACTCCGCCAGATACAGCTGACAGATATATTACTGTAGAACAAAGCTCGATTATTCAAAAAGAATGGCCAATACCAGACAGTATTTCTTTTAAAGTAAGCGTGTACGATGAAGAAGAACAGCTTGATACAGTATTTTATATGCAAGGACATAGAGCAACAGGACAAGAATATCCTTACTGGGATAACGATGAAGGATAGTAAATAAATCATACTTGATTTTCAGTACTTAAATATTTCGATGCTTTTGCTCTAAAAAATCAGTGTTTAATCCGTATAATCAGTGTTTATCAGTGTTCCTATTTATTACTCCAATAAATAGGAACGCTGAAGAACGCTGATTATACGGATTTTTGTTGCAAAGCTAATGTTAATAGTGATGTTGTAATCCGCATATTTAAATTCTCATTCCTATTTCAATAAAAAATAAATTAAAACCAATTTTTTCTATATATTTTATTTTGCTCGGAGTTTCATATTCTAATTTAGAATTTTGTAATTTATACCGTAGTCGCAACAAGAAAAAACGTTTTGATTTTACAATTAATTGATAACCTATTCCTACTCCTGCAAACAAACCGCCTTTGTAATCGTAATTATCGTATCCATAAAAATTTCGATTCTCTGCAAATGCGTAGCCAGCTGTAGCATCAACAAACAGCGAAGATGCTGGTCCTGAAAATACGACATGAAATTGTGTTCCAACTGGCAGAAAAAATGTATTTGATAATGTCTCAATACCAACAGATATACCCTGATAGAATTGATTATTTATTTTATACTCAGCATAATATTGCAAATTAAATCCTGTTTCTTTTATCAAGTTACGATTACCTGTTTGCTCGCCAGAGACAAGCCCTGCATATATACCAAAATACATTTTCTTATCATTTTTTTTTAGTGTATCTGGTTGTGTATAAGCATTTTTAATTAGAATTATACAGAGTAATAATATAATTTGTCTCATATTTTTTTTGTTTTTATTAATAAATTATCAATTAAATTAATAGATTTTTTGCTGATTTCACAAGCTAAAATATTGTGATTCGTTTATTTCATAATAACAATTTTTGTACAAAAAACAAAATTGTCATATTTAATTTTGATTACATAAACACCTGTCTGCAAATGCGAAACATTTATTTTGTATTCGCATTCATTTGACATTTCTTTTAATGTTTTATTAATGACATTTTTACCGTTCATATTTATTATTTCAAGTTTTATAACATTTGGAGCTTCAGTTATCCACTTTATAGAAAGTTCATCTGTTGTTGGTTGTGGAAAAATAATAAAAGGCAATCCAAAATTTTGCTGTAAAGCATAACGAAGAATAACTGCACGCTGTAAAGCAAAAGTTTTCAGGTCATCAACATTTTTTGTCCATATATTGTACGCTTTTGGACTGTGCCACCTATTAATATGTTCTGGAACAAAAAGATAATACATTTCCAAAAAATCATCTATAAAATTAATTACTCTTGAAGGTTCAAAAGTATTGTTAAGATGATAAAGAAATTTATTGTAAAATTTTATTCTGAACTCTTCGTTTTTCAACAATTTGTAAAACAAAAACTTTGACCATTCAGGATTATCAGTCCACATTGTTTCTGTTTGGTATTCGTCATTATTTTCTGAACTATATTCTTGTAAAACTTCATATTTATAATTTTTCCAACAAAAATCACAATCATAAAATATCCATCTCCATTTTCCGTCTTCTGTTCTTGGTCTCCAACAACGAATATTATTGAATGGCCAGTCTTCGTTTGCAAAATAAAATTGTGCCGTATAATAATCAATAAAACTTTCAATATCAATCAATTGTTGAATATATTTATAATTATCTGTTTCTGCGGGGTCATTATTTTCTATAAATTCTATCATTTCATTATAATTAATATCATCACCTTCATCGATTTCTATTACCTGCTCCAATTCTCCATCTTCATTTTCTTGATAAGAAATTTCGAGCATATCAAGATTATCTTCACTATATCCGTAATTATCAGCAATATAATATTTATCAATACGTTCTCTCAAATCGTATATACCCCAATATTCTCCATTTATAAATACAATAACTGGTCTGTATGCTTGAATATCACAATTCATTTCTTCACTTATAATTGAAGCACTCAAAGCATCTTTAAACATAGTTGGTTCTTCGAGTATATCTTGTGTTCTTAATAATAAACGTTTGTAGCTTGTTATAGAATCTTTTGAAGAAAATAAAGTAGCTTCAAAACGCGCTGCATCGTATTTCTTTTTTGCATAAATACGAAGGCTCTTCTGAGGATAAGAACGACTTATATATCCGTTGATACGTGTTGCCGCATACTGTGCAAATAGACGTTCTCCGTTTGTTTCATAAAATTCTATATAAATTTTACGTTCCCAGAGTTTTCCTTTTTGGAAACAGTTTCCTGAATAATTAGGCTTGTCAATATCAAAAAGATTACCAGTTACGAGAATGCCAGATTCATCGCTAAAAAAATCAACACTGTCAGCAACAATAGAAATTAACGGAAGGGTATAATATTGTTTTATATCTGGAGCTATCCAGTATGTATTTGTAAAAATATTACTTGATTGTTTGTTATTTTCAAATACAACGGCACGCAGAACAGTAGCTTTAAAAACATTTCCAGATTTTTGTTGAGAATATCCTGTTTCGATATCTGCAAATTTATTTTCAATGTAAGTTCTATTTTTTATAACAATAGGATATTGATAATATGATGATTCTTGTGTCGGTTCTGTGCTGTCAAGTGTGTAATAGATTTTTGCATTATTTGTATTTGTTTCGAGTATAATTTCTAACGAATCTGTTTCGTAAATTCCACCTGAAAGCGAAAATATTACTTCCACATTTTTTTGTGAATAAACACAAAAAAAATCTGAAAATATAATTATTAATAAAGAAAAAAGTGTTACTTGTTTCATATATTTAAATTTTTCTGATTATTTTTACAAATTTACTTTTTTTGATTCTATATTTATTAAAAACGCCAGATTTATCTGGCGTTTTTACTTTATGTAATAAAAGAAGGCTCATATAGATAATCAAGGTGTTGTTTTAAACAAAGAAATTATTATCTTTGCAAAAACAAAAGTACTGTATTATGTTTAATATAACAAATTTAATTGACGATAAGAAGTGTTTTGAGGCTGTAAGAAATTTACGTTGGGAACAAAAAGTTATCTGTCCTCCTGTTCATATAATAAAAGATGGTCTTCATGAAACTTGTCAGTATAGACAAAGATATAATTGCAAACATGTAAAAAACGTTTTGATGATTTAACTGATACTATTTTTCAAAATAGCAATATCTCGTTGGAAATATGGATATTATGTTCTTATTTTATGGCTTTAAACTTATCAAATTCACAAATATCGGAAGCGCTTGATATAGGAAAAGATACAGCTCAAAGAATGTGTACAAAACTACGAGAGAGTATTGTAAAAAAAAGGAAGTGCCTGAATTAGAGGGAGAAGTAGTTTATATTGTAGCCAGTCATAAAGGACAACAAGAAAAGGTAAAGGAGAAAAATCGCTGTATTGTTCGTTGGTTAGATAAAATTTTTGAATTCGTTAAAAAGACAGAGGCTAATTTATAAAAAA
>JAOZMB010000011.1:39276-43745 GCA_029934515.1 Bacteroidales bacterium | reverse complement strand
ATTTTAAGTTTCGAAATGGCATATCTGCTACAAGACCCTCAGATACAGGATAATTTTCTATGCCACTCCAAAGATGTCTTGAAAATAAATTAACCCTGTAATCACCACTACCAGTAAAAGCTGAGTTGTACCTCAATAAATTATAATAAAATAATGATGAATTGCCCCACGGTATTTGAGAAGAGGCTCCGTAACTTAAACAAATAAATAAAAATAATATAGTAACTTTATTTTTCATAATGATTTTATTTTTTTATTATTATAAATTGAAAAATTTGTATTTATTTAATATTCTCGGTGTGATTACAAGCTACTCCGAGAATAAGTAATTATATGAAAGTACAATTATCTTATAAGAGTAATCTCTCCGATAGCATTAAACTTGCAACAGCTTTTGGTTATGCCACTTACAGACCAATAATATGTTCCTGCTGGCAATTCAAAACCACATTCCACTTGCCATTTACCAGTTGGACTTCCATTTTCATCTAATTCTTTTGATTCCCACAACAATGCTCCCCATTTATCAAAAACTTGTATATGATATTCATCTAAACCAATTCCTTTAGGAATAAAATATTTATCCTCGTTTTTACAACCACTGCAACAAGGTACAAAAGCATTAGGAATAAATAATGTAGGATTTGCTATACTCATTTCTTTTGTAATACTATCGGTACAGGCATATTGAGTACCAGCAATAAGAGTTACAAGATAATTTCCAGAGTTTTTATAATAAAAACTGTCTGGTAAAGAATCGTTAGAAACCTCTTCGTTTGTATATAACAAATCTTCATTTATTATGTACCATGTATAATTTGTTGCGTATTTAGACAGATTTTCAAAATGCCCGCTTTCTAAACAATGGGACACTTTGTTTGTATCATTTTTATTTGATAAATCATAACTAAAATCAAAATCGGCAATTGGTTTGTGATGCACTGTAATATTATTATTTTTTGTATCTTTACACAAACCATTGTTGTAAGTCATAGTAATTTCTATCAAAAAAGTTGTATCATTTTGACCTTCATTTACAAAAGTATGTGTTGGGTTTGCTTCATTTGAAAAAGCACCATCACCAAAATCCCATAAATAAGTACGAGAAGAACTTTCTTCATTTCCTGTAAATGATACTTCGTAAGGCGAGCAACCGGTAGTGTTTTCTGTTTCTAAAACAACCTCAGCTCCGTTGTATATTGTGATTGTTTTTTGCAGAGTATCCAAACAATTATCTTCGCTGACTACAATAAGTGTTATTGTGTAATCGCCGGTAGCATTATATGTTATTACAGGAGGTTGTTCTTCTATTGATGATTGTCCGTTTCCGAAATCCCAGAAGAAAGAATGAGCATTCTGCGAAAGATTTGTTAAAGTAACTTGCGCTGGAGATATACATGAATAATCACCTATCGAAATATCAAAATCAGCAGTTGATAATTCATAAGTGCAAACAAGCATAGAGAAGGAATCTTCACAACCGTTGCAGTTTGTAACTGTAAGTGTAACCAGATATGTTCCGTGTTCAGCAAAAGAATGTTCTATATTTTGCCCATTTCCAGTTATTCCATCGCCAAAATCCCACAAATAAATTTCAGAAGTATTTGGATTTATACTGTCAGCCTCGAAATAAAATATTTCGGAAACACATTCGCAAGTATCCGATACAGAGAAACTTGCATGAGGACGTTCCAAAACATTAATCAAACTTTTAATAGTATCCGTACAGCCATGTTCGGCACCAGTACCGACAAAAATAATTTCGTGTGAACCGAGAACATTAAATATAGTATAAGTATCACAATCGTTTGAGGTCTCTCCATTATCAAACTGCCAGTAACAGGCGGCAAGGTCGGGCGACTGATTATAAACAAAAACAGTATCCTCTTCACAAACTGATTCAGGCACATCAATATCAAGTTCTGGTTTTGGATATACAGAAATATATAGACAAAACGTATCGCTGGAGCAATCGCTTACAGCAATAAGACATACATTATAAATAATGACTGAATCAGTAAGATTGTCAAAAATATAAGTAGGATTTTCTTCTGTTGAGAATACAAAATCATTGTTAATTATCCATGAAAAATTCTCGGCACCTGTTGAGGTATTATTAAAATTTACATCAGTAAGCGGACAGACTGTATTTTCTGTAATATTAAAAAATGAATTAACATCATGCGGATGCACAAGTATTTCAAAATATGCAGTATCGCTGCCGCAACAAGAGTTTACTATAAGTTTTAAATTAAATGTACTGTCGTTTGGCGAATTATGTGTTAATGTTAAATCACCTATTTGTTCTTCTGTGCTAATTAGTTCGTCCTCAAGATACCAAGCATAAGAAGCAGGGTCGTCTGGGTCACATACATCATATTCAACAGTGTTTGAGCTATTGAAAATAGTAACAGTTAAAGGAGAACAACCCTCAGATAAAGAAGATGATATTATAGCTATTGGCTGAGGATAAACTGTAACGGTATCCTGTAATGAAGCACTTCCACAAATATTTGTTGCCTGCATATAAACAATATATTCAGTATTTTGGATTATTTCGTCATCGTAAATAACATTAAGAGGAGTGTGCAATGTGCTTGATGTTCCATTGCCAAAATCCCATACATAAGTTTCATAAAAAGCAATTGTATTATTTATAAATCCAACAGTTAGCGGAACACAACCTGAATCTGGTATCATATCAAAACCAGGAACAGGAGCTTCAATAACGTGTATTGTATGCGATATTGAATCAATACAGCCGTAAATCGTCTCGGCAATTAAAGTTACTGTATGAAATCCGGGTTCTGTAAATGTCCAGTTAATAGGTTCGAAACCAGTAAAAATTGTATCTCCTTCAATAATCCACATAAAAGGCTCTTCGCAAGGTGAACATGCTCCAACCGTGATATTGGTAAATGTTACTTCCGTATTTAAACAAACTATTGAATCGTATAAAAATTCCACTTCTGGCAAAGGATGTACTACAACTTCTATATAAACACTATCGGCACATCCAAATTCATTTACTGTTATTAGTGATGATAAATAAGTTCCTGCCTCAGGATATATATGTTGTGGGTTTGTCGATTCTGTATAAATTTCATCAGTCCCGTCCCCGTAAATCCACTTCCAAACAATTATTTCGTAACCCTCACCGTTCGAGAGGTCGGTAAAAGTAGTAGGTTGTAGAAAACAAACACTGTCGGTAGAGAAATTTGAGGTCGGATTTGGATATACCAAAACATCTTTATAAATAGTGTCGCTACAACCAGCTTCATTCGTTACAACAAGTCTTACATTATGAAGTCCAGCCTCAGAAAAAGCATGAACAGGATTTTGAAACATAGACAACGGAGAACCATCACCATAATCCCATTCCCACGCAGTTATGGCAACTCCACCAACAGCTATAGAAATATCCGTAAATTGTGTTGCACATTCGGCACAAACAGTATCAGCTTCAAAATTAGCTTCTGGAACAGGTCCAACAGTTATAGGTTTTACAATCGTATTCGAACAGCCATGTATATTTGTAACAGTAAGACTTACATTGTAAATGCCGTAGTTTGTAAATAAATGAACTGGATTTGCATCAGCCGATGTTACACCATCACCGAAATCCCAAAACCAAGTTGTAATTTCAAAACCAAGATCATTTGTCAGGTCGTTAAAATAAGTATTTTCACCATCACAGGTATGCGTATTTGTAAAATTAACCGAAGGCAATGGAATTACTGAAACCGTAACTTCGGCTGTATTTATACAATTAGTTAAAGGGTCTTCATACGTATATGTTATCGTAAAAACACCAGTGCCTGAAACAGAAGGGTCAAATGTTCCGCTCTGAGCATTTGTTATTCCAGGTCCCATCCAGAAACCTCCGCTGGGTGTTCCAGAAAGGTTAAAAGCTGGAGCATCACCGCATACAGTCACATCATTGCCAGCACTAACAATCGGCAAAGGATGTACCGTAATATCAACATTGTCCTGAGTAAAACAAGTCCCAATTCCGTAGTTGTAAGTAACAGTAAAAGTTCCTATTTCTGTAATAGTCAATAATCCAGAAGAACTAATTATTGACTGCGGAGTCCAATATCCATCAACTGGTAAACCAACCATTTGGATACTTCCCCAGTCAATACATACTTCTCTATCAACTCCTGCATCAGCAGATACAACACCTACAACTTCAATATACATCGTATCCGTATTTACACAACCAGACGGGTCTGTATATTCGTATATACATTCAAAAGTTCCTGTTCCGTTTGGTGTGAACATTCCAGTTGTTGTTATAAAATTGTTTCCGTACCAAATATATGTACCTCCAGCTGGTAAACCTGTTCCAATTAATTGATGACCAATAGCTTGATTACAAAGAGTTGTATCTTCGCCTGCATAAACTACCGGTAAAGGATTAACTGTAATAGTTGTTGTATCTGAATTAATACAGCCGTTATTGTCAG
>JAOZMB010000011.1:0-39176 GCA_029934515.1 Bacteroidales bacterium | reverse complement strand
TAAGTCCAAATTCCACCTTCTTCCGAATCAAGAAGCGAATCAAGTTGATATGAACTAGATGGATTAAAACACAAAGGCAAAGTATCTTTGTTCAAAATAATTTCAGGCAAAGGATTAACTGTAATAGTTGTTGTATCTGAATTAATACAGCCGTTATTGTCAGTATAAGTAAATTCTACTTCTATAATTCCGTCTCCATTTGTATAAAAAATATTATCGTTAATAGTTCCTGTACCTGAAATAATTACCCAAATACCTGGAAATTGGTCTGCTGTCAAAATAATCTCTGGCACGTCTTCACAAATAGTTTGCGGATGTGCTGTAACCTCTGGAAGCGGAAGAATAGTAACAGTCATATTTCCTGTTTGCATACAAGTACCTTCGCCAACTGTATAGTTTAAATAATATTCTCCAGCTAATAAACCTGTTGGATCAAAATTTCCTGTTTCATCAATTGCATCTGGTTCGTTTGTACATGTCCATGTTCCACCAGGTATATTTATTTCTAATAAAAAAATCGAACTATTCAAACATACAGAAGTATCATTAGGCATTATTAAATCTTCATAATCTGTAACAGTTATTACTGTTGTATCTCTGTTTTCACATCCTGTAATTGTATTTGTATAAGTATAAATTACATTAAAATCTCCTTCCGTATCCGGAATGAAAATACCGTTTTGAATTAATGTTTCATTTTCATAAGTCCAAATTCCACCTTCTTCCGAATCAAGAAGCGAATCAAGTTGATATGAACCATCGGGATTAAGACACAAAGGCAAAGTATCTCTATTCAAAATTATTGTAGGCAAAGGATTAACTGTAATAGTTGTTGTATCCTTGTTTACACATGTTGTGTTTGGGTCAGTATAAGTAAATTCTACGTCTGTATTTCCAGCTACTTCTGTATAAAAAATATTGTCGTTAATAGTTCCTGAACCTAAAATAATATCCCAACTACCTGGAAATTGATTTGCTGTCAAAGTAAGTTCTGGTACGTCTTCACAAATAGTTTGCGGATATGCCTCAACAAAAGGAAGTGCATAAATTTTAATTGACATATTTCCTATTTGTTCACAAGTACCTTCGCCAACTGTATAAGTTAGAATATACGGTGTAGAAGATGGAGTATAACAAGTATTTACATTTCCGAGAGTATCGATTAAATCTGGAAAATTTATACATTCCCAAGTTCCACCTGAAATATTTGTAAATAAAGTTGCAAGCTCATCACAATGACAAATTTCAATATCAGCTGGCATTGTTAAATCATCATAATCTGTAACAGTTATTACTATTGTCTCGCTGTTTTCACATCCTGTAATTGTATTTGTATAAGTATAAATTACATTAAAATCTCCTTCCGTATCCGGAATGAAAATACCGTTTTGAATTAATGTTTCATTTTCATAAGTCCAAATTCCACCTTCTTCCGAATCAAGAAGCGAATCAAGTTGATATGAACCTTCTGGATTAAGACACAAATTCAAAGTATCTTTGTTCAAAATAATTTCAGGCAAAGGATTTATTGTAATAATTTTTGTATCCGAATTAGTGCAACTGTTACTGTCTGTATAAGAATATGTAATAGTATCAACTGTTAGAATATAAGGAGTACCTGAATAAACAGTATTAAATAATCCTGTTACTTCATCAATAATTCCGAGACCTGTCCAAATTCCGTTGGCTGGTTGAGCTGGTGGGTCTTGTATAAAATTCTGGTCGCCATAACATATTTCAATATCGTCTCCAGCATTTACAACCGGCAGTCCGTGTATTGTAACTTCTACTGTGTCTCTTAATTCACAAGAAGTTCCAGCAGCATAAATATAAATAAGTGAAAATGTTCCTGCTGGATTCGTTGTTACCGTTCCTGCTTGGGTCACAATATCACCTGTCCAATAACCGCCCTCAGGAGTTGCCTGCAAAGTTGTATCTGGGGCGTTAAGGCATAAAGAAAAGTCTTCTGGAATTGTTAAGATTTTTGCATCTTCAACAGTAACTTTTAATACTTCGGAATGAATACATTCGTTTCCGTCTGTATAAGTGTAAATAACATCGTATATTCCAGTTCCGCCAGGAAGCCCAGAAGGTGTAAATATTCCGTCCTCAGTAACATAATCATAATCCTCCATGTTAAAAATACCATTTCCAGGATTATCTGTAGTTACTGTAACTGTTAATTGTATTCCTATTGGTTGATTACACAATGTTGTATCTTCTGTCTCTATAATAGGAATAGGATAAACATGTACTATTTTAGTTGCAAAATTTGTACAACCGTTTCCATCTGTATATGTATATGTAAGAAAATTATTACCAATTTCGGCAGAAGCTGGGTTAAAAAGACTGTCCAAAGAAATTGTATTATTCTCATTATCAGTAAAAGTTCCTCCCGCAGGCGTATGTCCGCTCAGATAAAAAGGGTCTATGTTTGCACAAACATATTCCGTATCACCACCGTAAACATCTGGCTTCGGGTGTACTGTTACAATCATTTCATCGTAATTATAACAACTTGTGCCTTGAATACCAGTAAAATATCTTAATGTATAATCTCCAGCAATAGAAGGAGGATAAAAAATACCATCCTCAACACTCCATATGCCTGTTGTCGGAATTCCCATTGGTAAAATTATAGAATCACCTTCTACACAGACCTCATATGTTTCAGGTACAGTAACTGGTTCTAATGTAATAACCTGTACGATTTTAACATCGGTATTTTCACAAAGATGAACAGGCTCTATATAAGTATATGTTAATTCATAAGTTCCTGTAACAGCTGGGTTAAAAGTCCAGTTATCAATGTTACCATCGATATAATCTGAACCCGAGAAACTCCCTCCTAATGTTTGTGCGAAAATTTGTTCAAGCACATCTGGGTTTTCACAAATTATTGTATCTGGTCCAGCATCAACATCTGGCAAAGGATAAACTTCAACTTCCACTGAATTTGATATATCCCTTGTGCATGGCGTACTGTTGCTGGAAGCTCTTACAGTGTAAATACCTGCTGGATAAAGTTCTGTTCCAAAGGATATTCTACCGTCTGATGCATCTCCTTCAATTGGGTCTCCGTAGTTTATGTCGTTATGTATTAGCTGATAGCTGACTCCAGACTCCGATGTATTAAAAAATATCTCAACTCCATCGACACCGTCACAATATCCGCCACCGCCCCTCAGTATATGAGGATGTGGCTTCGGGTGTACTGTTACAATCATTTCATCGTAATTATAACAACTTGTGCCTTGAATACCAGTAAAATATCTTAATGTATAATCTCCAGCAATAGAAGGAGGATAAAAAATACCATCCTCAACACTCCATATGCCTGTTGTCGGAATTCCCATTGGTAAAATTATAGAATCACCTTCTACACAGACCTCATATGTTTCAGGTACAGTAACTGGTTCTAATGTAATAACCTGTACGATTTTAACATCGGTATTTTCACAAAGATGAACAGGCTCTATATAAGTATATGTTAATTCATAAGTTCCTGTAACAGCTGGGTTAAAAGTCCAGTTATCAATGTTACCATCGATATAATCTGAACCCGAGAAACTCCCTCCTAATGTTTGTGCGAAAATTTGTTCAAGCACATCTGGGTTTTCACAAATTATTGTATCTGGTCCAGCATCAACATCTGGCAAAGGATAAACTTCAACTTCCACTGAATTTGATATATCCCTTGTGCATGGCGTACTGTTGCTGGAAGCTCTTACAGTGTAAATACCTGCTGGATAAAGTTCTGTTCCAAAGGATATTCTACCGCTTAATGCATCTCCTTCAATTGGGTCTCCGTAATCTGTGCCATTATATATTAGCTGATAGCTGACTCCAGACTCCGATGGATTAAAAAATATCTCAACTCCATCGACACCGTCACAATATCCGCCACCGCCCATCAGTGTGTGAGGATATGGCAAAGGATTTACAGTTATTGAAACATTATCTGTTGCTTGGCAACCTTTTTCGTCTATAACCAAAAGATTATAAACTGTATTTCCATCAGGTGTGTCCGTTGTATTTTGCTCTTCTGATGTAAAACCTACTGGATTAGAAGACCAAAAAAAATTATAGTCAGGTGTGCCACCTGTTGCACTTCCACTTAATGTAAGCTCTTCTGTGTCGCATATTATAATAGGTTCTGCTGTTGCTGTTGCAACAGGCAAAGGATTAACAATCAATGAAACATAAGCCGAATCGTAAGGTTCATTAAAACCATATACAATAAGCCGATAATTATAAGTTCCAGCAACATCAGGTGTAACTGTTATCTCGTCTAAACCTACTCCAGATTGTATTTCAGACCAATTATTCGGTGTTGTTTCAACACTCCATTCATACATAGTACCTCCTGGCGATGCTGTTATTGTTGCACTTTCATTTAGACAAATTTCAGCTGGGTTTATTTCTATTTCTTTAACTGTAAGCGTTGCTTCCGAAGAAACTTCTCCACAATTATTTGTAACTATACAAGTATAAACTCCCTCATGTGTAGATACAACAGGGTTAATAATCAATATTCTATCCGAAGAGCCTGTTATTGTGTCATTATCTACAAGTTCCTCATCGTCTTTGTACCACTGATATGTAAACAGTTCTGGATAAGAACCAATTGCTGTAACAGAAATAGTTGCTGTATTCCCTGTCCAAACTGTTTGACTGTGTGCTTCTGTTGTAATAATTAAATCACAAAAACGAACTATATAACCCTCATCTGAAGCAATATAATTTGGTTTAAAAACATCAGGAGTTGTCATTTGTGAGACTGTTCTTGTTGCACCTACTCCAATAATATAACCCTGATTATCAACAACTATATCATTACCATAATCCACAGGAGCGAGTCCATAGTAAGTACTCCATATACAAATACCAGCTGGATTAAATTTAGCAAATATTGCATCAAGTTCACCACCACCGCCACCATCTGCTAATTCAGTTTGATAACTACCTGAAATTGAGATATTATCTTCACTCGTAGATTCGCCTACAAACACAACATAATCATAATCGTCAATTGCAAGACTATAAATATAATCATCAATTTCACCACCTAAATAAGAGCCGTATTCTTTTACTATTTCATCACCACTTTGACTAAATTTCATGATAAAACCATCATTATTTTCGCCAGCTCCATGTTCCCGTTGATGTGCATTATCTGTTGTTATATTACCATAATCTTCTTTACTATTGGTATAACCTCCAACCCAAATATTATTATTACTGTCTATTCCTATACATGTTGCTTCGTCATCCAGATTTGCACCGAAGCATTTACCTGTTTGAAAATTTCCAGATTTATCAAATTTTGCTAATACTATATCATCATTATTTTTGTAACCAGGGAAATCATCTGATATTGCGCCACCTGTTCCTCCTGCGATATAAACATAATCACCTTTTGTAATTATGGCACCTGAATAATTTCTATAAGAACTAATTGATCCAGACCAATTTGGATTATTGTCTCCTATGTAAGTACACCAATCTTTAACTATGTTAGTTCCAGTCTGTTTTATTTTTGCTAAAAAAATATCCCTAGCACCTCCGTATTCTGGTTGATAAGAACCTGTTGTTGAAATATTATTTTCACTTGTTGTTCTTCCAATTATATAAAAATCATCATCGTCAGCTGTCACTCCTGTAATCTCATCATTTGAACTTCCACCTAAGTAACTGCTACATATTCGCTCTCCATTTGAATTGAATTTAGCAAAAATTCCATCATTTGAACCTCCGAAACTTGATTGAAAACCGTTGTGTGCCATGTTACTGGAATTTGTATAACCTACAACAGCAATATAATTATACATATTAATTGAAATATCAAACAATAAATCAAATTCATTGCCACCATAGTAAGTCGACCAAATTAAAGTTTGCATATCTGTATCTGTTTTGGCAATAATTCCGTCTGTATTTCCATTATAAATTCCTTGAAATACATAGTCTGTAGCAATATTTTCATCAGAATTTGTTGTGCCGACTACAAAAATATTTCTATCGCTATCAACGTCAACACCGTAAATTCTATCTTCTATTGAATCACCGTAGTAAGTTCCAATTGCCCTATCTTGATAGAAAGTAAAATTTGCTGGCAATGAATCTTTGCTATTTTTTGGTGCTGGCAATTTTTTTGATAATATTTTTTTGTGTTGGGAATTTAGTTTTACACTTGCTGATATTTTCTTTGTTTTATTATTTAAAACTTTTAATGTTTTAAATTGAATAATTCCGTTTGATAATTCCGCTTTAATATCCGTATTCTCAAATTCATTAAACAATGTTCCTAAACTTGTTTCCAATTTTAAGAAATCACTATCTGCTTCATAATCATCAGCGCCGTTTACTTTTAGTTTAATATCCGCTACATTTCCTCCTTCTCGCACAACAAAATCATATTTAAGTTGCTTATTTTTTAAATAAAAAACAATGTCGATATTCGGATATATATTTTTGTAAGTAATTTTTTTATAATTGTGAACTCCTGTTGCTCCTTTCTTTCCTGTGTGTTCAAGATAAAAGTTTTTAAAAGATTTACTTTTTCCTTCTTGTATAATCATTGCATTTTTGTTTGCGCCGAGCAACTCTACATCAACTCTGTGGAAAATGTATTTTTGTTCTATTTCCATTTCTCCTGTTGCTTCCGAAACCCCAAGAGTATCTGTTACTCTTTGATACAAATCATAACTAAATCTGTTTTTGTTAAGTTGCAATTTGTAACCTTCTCCATGATATACATACAAAAGGTCTGTTCTCTTGTTTCCGTCTTGGTCTGAGTATTGTCCTTTATTTTCCCAAAATCCAGCCTGCTGATTTGGCATTTTTACATCTGCCCTCTGCGAAAAACCAGAAATGGTAAATAAAATAAATACCATGTAGATTATAAATAATCGAAAAAATATAAATTTATTCATAATTTTAAAAATTTATTTAATAATTTAATTTGAGTGGTCACAAGAATGTTCTCGTGTCATGTTTATAACATGGCACGGAATAAGAACGTACATCAACCTTACTATGTTGTTGAATAAACGAACAGTTTACCGAATTTAATTCGGTAATACTTTTTTTCGTAACTACACAGAGCTAATGTTCTTATTTTAAGGTATTTCTATTTTTTATTTTTTTATAAATTTCAAAAAATAAAAAAATACTATTGTCCTAATTATTTTTAATTATCGATTAATTTATTAAATAATTTTTCGTTTCCAGTAAAAACAGCCTTTTCGACTTTATTTTTCCAATTAATAATTCTCTGCTCATTATTTTTGTTTGCTTCCAGAATTTTCAGAACTTCGCTTGCTTCAGAAATATTTTTTTTACGTAATACATCAATCATTATTCTTAATATTTTCAATTCATTTTCCGAGAAATTATGTATTGATTTTAAATTACGATTTTTATCTCTATTTTTATATATAATTTTTCCTGATACTGTAAACGAAAAAATAGTCCCTCCGTTTTGTCTATTTTCGGCTCTAATAGTTCCTCCATGCGCTTCTACCGCTATTTTGCAGAACGTTTACTGTATCTTTATTTTCTGATTTTGAATATTTTTCAAGTTCTTTTAAAGAAATTGTATTTCCTGATGCGTAAGTATTATCAAAGAGAAAATAATCTTCTGAACTATAATTTATTGTTTTTAAATAAGAAGAAGCAATACTTGTTTTTTTTGTTTTTATTAATGTATCGTTCTTTATATCATACAAATACAATTTTCGTGACTGAATGCTAAATCCTGATTGCAGTTCAAAAATAATTTTATTATTATCAATAAATTCAAGATTATATGTATAAACATCAGGCAAGTTGTTATAAATTTTTATAGAGTATAAGACTATCTTCTTAAAAGATGAATTTTTTTTATTGTTTTGTCAAATTCCAAAATATTAAGAAAAACACAAATTATTATTTGCAGAAATATCATTTTTAGTATACTCTATAAATTCCAAATTCCCGTTGCCATTTATGTCTTTATAAGAAATATTAGCATCGTTTGAAATTTTTAATTTCAATATATCTTCTGTTTTATATTTTCTAAAATAATCCTCTGGAATAATTAAAACAGAAATAAAAGTTAAAATTGAGGCTATAAATACAAACATAAATTTATTTTTTACATTTTGAATAACTTTAAATATTTTAGATTAAAAAAAATTGCACTTTTCTGAAAATTTAAAATACTTTTGTGAATTTGAAATTACATTTTGTATTTTATGTAATTTTTATTTCTTTGTTTTTTCAGATGTTTAAAATATCGAAAAAATACTAACTTTAACAAAAATGGCAAACGCATCAAAAATAAATCATATTAATGTTAGTTGTTGGTTATGTTTTTTTAACCATTAAAATTCTCTATTCTCAAAATATTAATTCCTTGATTTTCAGCAATTAAATATTTTGATGCGTTTGTCCTAAAAATTATTTTATAATTAGTATTTTTTTAATCTAATTTATTTGTACAAAATTAATTAAAATTAAATCATTAAAATAAGTAAGAATGTATAAAAAAATAGCAATTGTAACAGGTGCAGTTAAAGGAATAGGCAAATCAATAGGCAAACAACTCTCTAATGACGGTTTTTTTATTATTATTGTTGATATTGATGAAACAGGAGCTAATAAAATTATTGAAACTATAGGTAAAGATGGTTCACAATTTTTTAGATGTGATATTTGTAATGCCGAAGATGTTACAAAATTATACGAAATGGTTTTCGAAACATACGGTCGTATTGATGTTGTTGTGAACAATGCTGGAATTATTAGAGACAATATGATTTGGAAAATGTCTAAGGAGGATTTCGATTTTGTTGTTGATGTAAATTTAAAAGGCACATGGATGATGTGTAAGGAGGCTGCAAAAATAATGAGAGAACAAAAATTCGGAAAAATTATAAATATTGCTTCACGTGCTTGGCTTGGTAATAACAGAGGACAATCAAATTATACTGCTTCGAAAGCTGGAATTGTAGGACTAACACGTGTACTTGCATTGGAACTCGGAAAATACAATGTAAATGTAAATGCTGTTGCTCCCGGTTTAATAGACACACCACTTACACGGGCATTACCAGAGAAGGTCATGCAACGACTTATTGAGGCGCAACCAACAAAAAAAGTAGGAAAAACAGAAGATATTGCAAATGTTGTTTCTTTTTTGGTTTCGGAAAAAAGTAATTTTATCACAGGACAAATAATTCATGTTGACGGAGGTAGAAGCATAGGAAGTACAATTTTTTAGATATATCCTGAAATTACGAATTGGTTTACACATAGTAATAAGTATTTTACAGAAAATAATTGAGTTTATACAAAAACTCAAAGTTAAAAGAAATATAAAAGTTATAAAAAGAATCATTTTTTTTATAATTTACATCAAAAATTAAATAATTTATTTTTTTTTTCAATTATAAACTTCTTATTATAAGAGAGTTAGAATTATTTATATAATATTTTAAATTAAATATTTTTAATATTAAAAAAAAATAATTTTCTTTGCAGTCCGAAAATAATAATCATTAACAGCTCATTTAGAGAAATATACGGAAAGATGTCAAACGTGTGCCAAATAACAGGAAAAAAAGTGATGTCGGGAAACAATGTATCCCACTCACACAGAAAGACAAGACGTAAGTTTTATCCAAATTTATTTAAGAAAAAGTTTTATCTTGAAGAGGAAAACAGATGGGTAAATCTTAAAGTGTCGGCAAAGGGAATGAGGATAATTAATAAGAAAGGACTGAGTAAAGCTTTAAAAGACGCGAAAGAAAAAGGATATATTAGTAAATTCTAACATTTAATTGTTTAAAAATGGCGAAAAAGAAAGGAGATAGAATTCAGGTTATCTTAGAATGTACCGAACATAAAAAAAGTGGTAAACCAGGTACATCACGATACGTTACAACAAAGAACAGAAAGAATACAACGGGACGCATGTCTTTAAAAAAGTATAATCCTATTCTGAGACGTTATACAATTCATAAAGAAATCAAATAATTTTAGACCATGGCAAAGAAAGTTGTTGCAAGTTTGCAGAAAGGTGAAGGAAGATCGTTCACCAAAGTTATAAAAATGATAAAATCCCCAAAAACAGGGGCTTGGACATTTAAAGAAACAATGATACATAATGACCAAGTTAGAAATTTTCTATCAAAGAAAAATTAATTTAAAAGTAGTTTTTTGTTTTTCATGTAGCTTTTTTCCAAAAAAGGAAAAAAGCTTTTTTTATTGTAATTTTTTTTTATTTAATTAACTTTGCAAAAATTTGAATTTTCTGCTGTAAATTGTAGCAAAAAAATCATTAATTGAAATTAAACAATAAAAACTAAATAATAAAATATTTTATGGCTTTATTTGGAATATTTTCAAAAAAGAAAAAAGAAAAATTAGACAAAGGATTAAAAAAAACAAAAGAAAATGTTTTTAAAAAACTTACACGTGCAGTTGCAGGAAAATCAAAGGTCGATGATAATTTTCTTGATAATCTGGAAGAGATATTAATAAGTTCTGATATTGGTATTGATACAACTTTAAAGATAATAGATAGATTAGAAGCACGTGTTGCCAAAGATAAATATTTTGGTATTAATGGTCTTAATAAAATGCTAAAAGATGAAATTGCTGGTTTGTTATCCGAAAACCAAAGCATAGAGAATACAAATAATTGGAACTCAAACAATACCAATGACCCTTATGTGATTATGATTGTCGGTGTAAATGGTGTTGGTAAAACAACAACAATAGGAAAGTTAGCACATCAGTTCAAAAAAGATGGTAAAAAAGTCTATCTCGGTGCCGCCGATACATTTCGTGCAGCAGCTGTCGAGCAACTTGATATATGGGCAAAACGTGCAGGTGTGCCAATTGTAAAACAAAAGACAGGAGCAGACCCAGCTGCCGTTGCTTTTGATACTCTGAAATCAGCAAAAACAAACAATGCTGATATTGTTATTATAGATACAGCTGGTAGATTGCACAATAAAAAACATCTGATGGACGAGCTAAGTAAAATAAAACGTGTTATGAAAAAAATAGTACCTAACGCACCACACGAAATTTTATTAATTCTTGACGGCTCTACTGGACAAAATGCTTTTGAACAGGCAAAACAATTTACAAAAGCAACAGAGGTAAATGCAATCGCTGTTACAAAACTTGACGGTACAGCCAAAGGAGGTGTAGTTATTGGTATTTCAGACCAATTTAAAATTCCTGTAAAATATATAGGAATAGGCGAACAAATACGTGATTTACAGGTATTTAACAAAAAAGAATTTGTAGATTCTTTGTTCAAATAAAAAATACTCAGTTAATATTTATAAGCAAAATATAAATATTTTTTTGTTCTTTTATCAATAGTTCGTTAAATTTTTATTATTATTTTGAACAATTTAACGAACTATTAAATAGTATATCAGTTGCTTTTTCATTTGCCTTTGTTAGTTTTTCTTTATTCAATTTGTGTTTTATATTTTTTGTATCCAAAAAATTAACAAAATCCAATGTATTAACATTTGCAATCAATTTTTTCCCTGTCATCGGACAGCCTCCCATTCCGTTAAATACAGTATCAAAATTTCGACAACCCGCATCGTATGCCGCCGAAATTTTTTTTATCATTTTATGAGGTTTTGTATGAAGATGAAAATTAAATTCGACATTAGGAAATTCTTTTGATGCCCTTGAAAAAATCCTGAATATTGTATCAACATTCGACATTGCATTTGTATCAGCAAGCGAAATAAATCTTAAACCTTTGGCTGTTATAATATCAATCCAATTCATAAGAATATCAATATTCCATTCATCGCCGTAAGGATTTCCGAAAGCCGAAGCAATTGAAATTAAAGGTATTTTATTCTTTTTTATACATATATTAATTATTTTGTCAATCGTATTTATCGATTTTTTAAAATTTGCATTAAGATTTTTGATTTGAAAAGTTTCGGAAATAGAAAAAGGATAATTTATATATGTAACGATTTCGTGTTCAGCTGCTTTTTTTGCATAACGAACATTTCCAGACAGAACCAAAATTTTTGATATTGTGTTCTGCATTTTTATTTTCTTTAATACGTCTTCTATATCAGCCATTTGCGGTATTGCTTTTGGCGAAACAAAACTTCCTGCATCAATAATATCAAACCCAACATTAAGAAGTGTATTAATATAATCAATTTTTGTTCTTGTTGGTATAATTTTTTTTATTCCTTGTAAAGCATCGCGCGGTGATTCTGTTATTTTCATTTTCAATCAAATTTTCTTAATACCTTCTTCTGTAATAAATCCTTTTATAAATTTTTTCGGAGTAACATCAAAAGCTGGATTACAGCTTGGCGAGCCGTGTGATGCAACTCTAATTTTTCTTATTGTTCCTTTTTTATCTGGTCCTGTTTGATACAAAACTTCATCTTGGCTTCGTTCTTCTATTTGAATATCTTTTCCTGTTTTAATATCAAAATCAAAAGTAGAAAGCGGAGCAGCAACATAAAACGGTATTTTGTAATGTCTTGCAGCAATTGCTTTTCCAAGTGTTCCTATTTTATTTGCTGTGTCTCCGTTTGCAGCTATCCTGTCTGCACCTGTTATGAATATATCGATTTTTCCGAGCGACATATACCATGCTGCTGCATTATCTGGAATTATTGCATGTGGCACACCAGCATTGTTCAGCTCCCAAGCGGTAAGTTTTGCGCCCTGACTTCGCGGACGTGTTTCGTCTACATATACAAATATATTTTTACCTTCTGAATGAGCCTTATACACTGGTGCAAGCGCCGAGCCATAATCAACAAGTGCCAAATGTCCAGCATTACAATGTGTTAATATTCTATCTCCATCTTTTATTAGATTGTTTCCAAATTCTCCTATTTTTTTTCCTGCTTCTGCATTTTCATCAGCAATTTTATGAGCCTCCTCCTCAGCCTCATTTCGCGAAATTAAGGCTCTTTCGTAAACCCTATTTACGGCAACAAACAAATCTCTTGCCGTTGGACGTGTAGCCTCTATTTCAATTTTTGCTTTGTTAAGGAAATCTATATAATTTTTTTCTGGCGCTTCATAAACAGCCTGCCACATCGCAAATCCAGCTGTAGCACCTATTGTTCCTGCACCCCTTACTATCATCGTTTTTATTGCTTTGCAAGTTTCGAGATAACGCTCCGTTTTGCATATTTTAAATTCCCATGGTAAAAGAACTTGGTCTATCATATAAACCATATTCCTTTCGGCTCTGACAGATTTTATCCTGTGTAAATTATTTTTCATTTTTACAATGTTTTATTTGTTTTTGTTGCAACTTTTTTTATAATATAGCGGTCTTTTTAATAAAAAAATTATTATTAACTTGTTAAATCCATGTTATAAACTTTACTTGAACAGCATAATAGGAACACAGACAAACACTGATTATACGGATTTTCACAGATTTATAAATATTAACAAAAACAATTATAATTAAGAAATATTATACTTTAATAGATATATTTTGTGTTATAATGATACAAATTATACAATATACTAATTATTAAAATAATTATTTTAATCGTACAAAGAAATGAAAAAAAAACAATTAATCATCATACTATTTGCAACATTACATATTTTTACTGGTTTAAATGTATTTCCACAATATGCTTTTAATAAAACTGATAAAGTAATTGCAAATAAACCTTTTTCATTAGATGTTGATAATGTAATAGTAACCAATGTTACAACATGTTATGGAGATAATAATGGAACCATTACAATAATGGCTTCTGGAGGTAGTGAACCTTATGAATATTCTATAGATAACGGAGCAAATTATCAAACAGATAATTTTTTTGAAAACTTAACTGCTGATACTTATGACGGTATTTTGGTAAAAGATGCAATTGGTACAATAGCCATGGGCTGGGGAACAATTACTCAACCAGACGAATTATTTATTCACCTGCAAGAGTTCACAAACATAACAGGTTGTCCAGGTGATGAGACAGGAACAATAACAATAACTGCAACAGGTGGAACAGGAGAACTTTATTATTCAATAAATAACGGAGTTAATTTTTTTGATAACGGAGGATATTTTACTGGACTTGCCTCTGGTGTTTATCAAATAAAAGTTAAAGATTTGCACGAATGCAGCGTCAGTGGTTACGAACAGATAACTATAAACGAACCAACAAGTGTTGGCATAAATAGTGTTGTAAGTTCCGATGTAATAATGTGTTACGGCGATGCTGGTGGCACAATTGCTATTATTGCATCAGGAGGTACTTTGCCTTTGAAATATTCAATTGACAACGGTGAGAACTATGAATTATACAATTATTTCAGTGAACTTACAGCTGGTGAATATCCAGTTGTTGTAACAGATGGTGCTGGTTGTACTGTTGTAGGCGAAACAATAACAATCGGACAGCCAGAAGAAATAATTATTGAATCAATAACAAATACAGATGCAGATTCCTGTTTTAATATGCCAACGGGTTCGATAACAGTTATTGCATCAGGCGGAACAGGTATTTTTCTAAATTATAGAGTAGAGGGTGGTTCGCCTTTCGTACATGATAATGTTTTTGAAAATCTTTATGCTGGAGTTTACGAAGTTGTTGTCAGAGATGACCATTTGTGTACTATATCTGGCGGTACTGTAACAATAAACGAACCACCTGAATTTGTACTAAATTATGATACCAATACAAATATTGAAGGTTGTTTTGGAGACTCAACAGGTACTATTGAAATAAGTGTCAGCGGCGGAACACCAGGATATTGGTATTCGATAGACCAGGGTGATACATTTCACGGAACAATGCTTAGTACAAGCACATTTACAGGATTGCCAACAGGAACATATTCAGTTCAGGTAAAAGATGCTAATGAATGTACTCTGTTAGGTAGTTCGCATTTGATAAATCAACCAATTCAAATTATTATCTATCAGACGCATGTATTAGATGTAAATACATGTTTTAATGATAACACTGGAACGATTACAACTTTTGCTTACGGAGGTACAGGTACATTGGAATATACTGTAAACGGGATTGATTATTTTCAGGATAATGTTATTACAGGATTGTATGCTGGAACATATATCGCAAAGGTAAAAGATGCAAATGAATGTGAAGTATTTTGGGAAGAAGAAATTATAGTAGAACAACCAAATGAAATAGAAATTTCTAATATTGTTGTTCAAAATCCGACCTGTTATGGAGCATCCAACGGACAAATCGCAATATCGGCAACTGGCGGAACAGGTGATTTACAATATTCAATTAACGGAGGTATTGATTACAATGGTTACAGCGTCATTATAGGATTGTCTGCTGGAAGTGATTATTCTATAATGATTAAAGACGGCAATAATTGTATTGTCGAAGGTGGAAGTTATGAACTAATAGACCCACCAGAATTGATTATTGATGATATATATGTTGAGGATGTTTCATCTTGTTTTGGTGAATCAAACGGTTCTATAACAATTACTGGTTCAGGTGGTACTGGACAAATTTGGTATGCAATTGACGGTGGAATTGTTTTTTCGGAAAACAGTACTTTTACTGGATTGGCTGGAGGAAATTATCATATTGTTTTAGAAGATGAAAACGATTGTAATGCAAGTAGCGAAGAGCCTATAGTTATTTCTCAACCAGAACTATTACTTATCTCAAACCAATATGTTACTGATATTTTGGGGTGTAATGGAGAAGAAATTGGCGAAATTATAGTAAACACAACAGGTGGAACAGAACCAATAACATATACAATTAGTAGCGGTTCTTTTTCAGATTATAATACAACAGGTACATTTTCAGACCTCTCAGCTGGAATATACATAATTAATGTACAGGATTATAACAATTGTACAACAAACGAAATAACAATAGAAGTAAACGAGCCAGACGAGTTGAGTGTCGATATAAGTAGCATAGTGGATATCTCATGCTATAATGAAATAGACGGATATATTGCACTTACAACATTGGGTGGAGAGCCGTTTTATCAGTATTCAATAAACGGAGGAGATTATACATACAATCCTTTTTTTTACGGACTTGCGGCAGGAATATATCAATTCTCAGTGATAGATGAGTACGGCTGTGTGCGATACAGCGAAGAGGCTGAAATTACAGAACCTGATTCTTTGATGATAACAGATGTTCAGTTCGCTGATATTGAACTCTGCTACGGAGATAACACTGGAATAATTACAATAAGTGTCGAAGGTGGAGTGCCTGAATATATGTACTCGGTAAACTATGGTAACCTGTTCTTTAATGAAAATGAATTTACTGAACTCACAGCTGGTGATTATAATATAATTGTTATTGACCAGAATAACTGTGAAACAAATTACAACACTACAATTACGCTTACTCAACCTCCTGAAATAGAAATAACTGAAATTGAAATAACAAATATAAGCTGTTACGGTTATGATGATGGAACAATTACAATAACAGCAGATGGAGGAACAGAATTTTTAGAATACTCTGTTAACGGAGGAGAAACATATCAAACAAACAGTTTTTTTAATGGATTATCGCAAGGAGATTATGAAGTTACAATAATAGATGCAAACGATTGTGTTGTATCAAACTATGGAACAATTTATATAAATGAGCCAGACCTTCTATATTTTTATATTGTAAATACTTATTATGAAACATGTATTGGTAGTAACGACGGAATAATAGAAATAAGCACTACCGGCGGAACTTTACCTATACAGTACGCACTTAACGATGGCGAGTTCCAAGAGTCAAATACATTTGAAAATCTAATGACAGGTGAATATATTCCAATTATTAAAGACGAAAATGGCTGTACAACAATTAGTAATGATACGTATAAAATATTATCACCAGAATCATCTGCTGGTTTTAATACTGATATAAACAGCGGATGTAGTCCGCTTAGTGTAGAGCTTTATCGTTTTTCGGAAGTAGTTATGGCTATTTGGGATTTTGATGATTCAACACCAATAGACACCGTTTTGAATGATACTATTGTTCATATATTTGAAAATAATACGCTTGACTCCATAAATTATACAATTAATCTGTGTACTGTTTCAACTTCTATGTGTAACGATACTTCATATCACACAATAACAGTTTATCCGCGTCCTACATTTGATATTGTTTATACACCGGATACATTGTATTATCCAGAGACAACAGTAAATATTGAAAACATAAGTCCAGACATATATACGAATTATTTTTGGGATTTTGATGACGGAACAAATTCAACAGAAGAACAGCCTATTTCACATAATTATGATACTTGCGGAGTATTTAAAATATCAATAGACGCTTCAAATAAGTGGTGCTCGGGAACGTCTATATTTGATATGAATATAACAACAAACCAGCCTGAAGCTATATTCGAAATAGACACTACAAACGGATGTACACCGTTTGTTCTTAACCTTTCTAACAAATCTGTAAATGCAAATTCTTATTCTTGGAGTCTCGGAGACGGAACATATACAAACGAAACAAATCCAACACACACATATTCAGAACCTGAAACATATGATATAATGTTGTCTGCCTTAGGATATTGCGGTACGTCATCTGTTCTGGATACAACAATTAATGTTTGGGAATCGCCAATGATTGATTTTAATGTAGAACCAGATTCTGTTATGGCTCCAAGACAACCAATTCATTGCTACAATTATTTGATAACTGATAACTTTATATACTTTTGGGATTTCGGTGACGGAAACACATCAAGCGAAACAGAACCTATACATTATTATAAATCACCCGGCTGGAAGGATATTACTTTGTATGTAACATCTGACAAAAAATGTACTAATTCGTTCACTTTTGAAAACGAAGTCTTTGTATCAAGTGAAGGATATATAAGAATCCCTGATGCTTTTATGCCTAACGGAGACGGAAAAAATGATATATTTAAACCAAGTATTTATGAATCTATTTCAGAATATGATTTTACTATTTTTAATCGATGGGGAGAAAAAATATTCCAATCAAAAAATATCGAAGAAGGATGGGACGGATATTATAATGGAAAACTTTGTATGCAAGATGTTTATGTTTGGAAAATTATAGGTGTATATAGAAATGGACAAATTTTTGAAAAAGTGGGAAATGTAACACTAATAAGATAATTTGAAATAGTTCTTATAAACTAATATTTTTATAATTAATAATTTAATAAAATAATAAAAAATGAAAAAAATCAAATCTTATTTAATCTTCATTATTCTTGTTGCTGCTTTGTTATTATTATCAAAACCAGATTTTAATAAACACAAAGAAGAGATTATAAAAAAATATAAAGAAGAAAACCCTATTGCTGGCAAATTAGGTACAGGAGACTATTTTGTGAAAATGATATCATACCATGATAATTATGTGTTCTCAACTACAAAATCTATTGTAAATAGTAAAACTCTAAGTTTTGGTATCGCTGGTTTTGTTATAATAGTCGAAGACTTGGATATTAACAAATATAAGGATTTGTTGGATAAACAACATATAAAATAATCACAATATCATCGGCTCGGATGTCATTTTGTTTTTGGTGTTTTTTTGGGTATTTCACAACTTCAAAAAACACTAAAAACAAAACCATAGAGACAGTGTTCCATTACTACGATAAATAGGAACGCGGAAGAACGCAGATTATACGGATATTTCACGGATTTTGATGCGTTTACCATATTTTTCTATGAATCTATTTTTTTTATTCTATTTTGATTGTAAGCGCTAATTGCAAGTAAAAGTAATGCTGGAGTATAAAACATCCATGTCAAACTTGTTACAAACATTTTACTATAATCATTTATTTCAAGAAGACCGTATCCTACTGTTAAATCACAAAAATAAAAAAAAGACATTCCAATAGCAATTAATAAAGCATTTTTTTCATTAAAGTATCCTATTTTTTTTGACATCCATGCAACCCAAACAGATATACATAAAAATAATCCATAAACGGGGAACAACAATTTAAAACTTAAATCATCAATATGTTTCCAAAAAACGAATGCAATAATCAATACTGTAATAGAAATAATTACAATCGCAAGAATCATCGGGAATTTAATATCATCTTTACCAATCTTTTTAAAATAAGGAATTATACCTATCGAACTTCTATAAATAAGAGCAATCTGACCAAACATAAATGTACTTATTCCAAGTAAATCTTTTCCAAAATAAAAAGAAATATCGCCAGCAAAAATAAATAAAAATGCAATTTTTAACCTCAAAGAATCTTCTTTTGTAAATCTATCAACACCTATCATAAAAACAATAAAAGTACACAAGAACGAAACAAATAGTTTTGTAACTTTTACATATTTATAAGAATCTTCTGGATGAGGAAGTAAAAAAAATCGAGACCAGTCCAAAGAAATAAAACCTCCGCTTAAAAAAATAACAATTGTAATACAAGTAAAAATCAAATTTCGTTTTTTGTTTTTCATAAAATAATATATTTAATTATGTTAATACTTATTACAATAAGAAAAAAAAATTTGTTAAAAGAAAAAAAAAAAACACTTTTGCAAAAAAATAAAAATAAAAACAAAATTTTATGAGTTTAACAATTGTTGGCAGTGTTGCCTTTGATACAATAGAGACACCTTTCGGAAGAACTGAAAGAACAATAGGTGGCGCAGGTAGTTATATTAGTCTTGCCGCTTCATATTTCAATACAAAACCAAATGTTATATCTGTTGTTGGAGATGATTTTCCTCAGGAATATTTTGAGATGTTAAAAAAACACGAAATCGATACAAAAGGGATACAAATAAAAAAAGGTTGTAAATCTTTTTTTTGGTCTGGACGTTACCATAATGATATGAACAGTCGTACGAGTCTTGTTACAGAGTTGAACGTTCTTGCCGATTTTGACCCTATCATTCCAGAAGAATATCAAAATGTAGATTTCCTAATGCTTGGAAATTTATTACCTTCTGTTCAAAGTACTGTTATTGAACGTCTCAACAAACGACCTAAATTAATTGTTCTCGATACAATGAACTTCTGGATGGATACTATGCTTAGTGAACTAAAAAATACAATTAGCAAGGTTGATATTCTTACAATTAATGATGAAGAAGCTCGTCAGCTTTCAGGAGAATATTCGCTTGTAAAAGCGGCAAAGAAAATCATGTCTATGGGGCCCAAATATTTAATTATAAAAAAAGGCGAGCATGGAGCATTGCTTTTTGATAAAAACGAAATATTTTTTGCTCCTGCGTTACCGCTTGCCGATGTTTTTGACCCAACAGGAGCGGGAGATTCTTTCGCTGGTGGATTTATTGGCTATCTGACAAATAGTAATGATATTTCATTTAATAATATGAAAAATGCTGTTATAATGGGGTCGGCAATGGCTTCGTTTACGGTAGAAAAATTTGGTACAATAAAATTGCAAAACCTTAGCAAAAATGAAATATACGAAAGAGTGCAAAAATTTATCAACCTCGTGAAATTTGATTACAAACCCGGAACAGGTTTATAATTGATGTTTATATTGTGTCAATACATTTAAAGATTATTCTCAAAATTCCAATTATAACTAAGTAAATTACGAATTATAAATTATGAATTACGAATTGGTTTACAACTGATAATAAGTATTTTACAAAAAACAAATCAAAAAGTTATTTTTTAACAATTACTAAGCATAATAAATATATATTTTTATCTTTATTTTTTATTATGCTCAGTTATTATTAAAAACACAATATTTTGAAATTTCGCATTCTTTACACTTTGGTTTTCGAGCCTTGCATACATACCTTCCGTGAAGTATAAACCAATGATGAGCTATTGGAATTAATTTTTTTGGTATATATTTTATAAGTTGTTCTTCCGTTTCTAATGGTGTTTTTGCATTTTCGGTTAGACCGAGCCTATTTGATACTCTAAATACGTGAGTATCAACAGGCATTACTGGTTTATTAAAAATTACAGACGCAATAACATTAGCAGTTTTTCGTCCCACACCGGGCAATTTAATAAGCTCTTCCACTTCCGAAGGCACCGTATTATTAAAATCAGAAATCAACATTTTAGCTGTCCCGCTGAGATATTTTGATTTATTATTAGGATACGAACACGTCTTTATATAATCATATATTTCATTCGGTTCAAGCTCCGATAATTTATAAGCATCAGGAAATTTTGCAAACAAATGTTCAGTTATTATATTAACTCGTTTATCTGTACATTGAGCAGAAAGTATTACAGATATAAGCAATTCAAAAGCATTTTTATAATTTAACTCGGTCTCGGCAATCGGTTTATTTTTCTTAAAATATTGTAATATTTTTTTGTATCTTTCTATTTTTGTCATAATCTTGTTCTATTAGAATTAGTAATGCTTAAAAAAATACTTATTATCAGGTGTAAACCAATTCGTAATTCATAATTTATAATTCGTAATTTACTTAGTAAACTATGTTCACCATTCGTTTTGGTATTACAATTATTTTTTTTACTTTAAAATTTTGAAGTCTTTTTTTGGTACGTTCATCATTTAATATAATTTTTTCTATTTCCTTGTTCGATAAATCAGCTTGAATTTCAATCATAAAACGTGTTTTTCCACGAAATGCAACTGGATATTTGATTTTCTTTTCTTTAATAAAATTATCATCGTACTCTGGAAATGATGTATATAAAATACTGTTATTATGACCAATTGCTTGCCAAAGTTCTTCTGCTATATGCGGAGCAAAAGGCGATAAAATTATCAAAAGTTTTTCAAGTACTTCACGTTTATAACATTTCAAATTAGTTAAATCGTTTACACAAATCATATAGGCGCTAACGCTTGTATTAAAAGAAAATCGTTCTATATTTGTTTTTATTTTTTTTATTGTTTTATGAATAATTTTTTGCTCTTCTCTATTAGCTTTGTCTTCTGATATTTTCATAAGTCCATTACCATCGTAGAACAATCTCCACAATTTTTTCAAAAAACGGTGAACTCCTTCTATGCCGTTTGTACTCCATGGTTTTGATTGCTCTAATGGTCCGAGAAACATTTCGTATAACCTAAAAGTATCAGCACCGTATTTTTCTATGATATCGTCTGGATTTACAACATTAAATAATGATTTAGACATTTTTTCTATCGTGTGTCCGCAATAATATTTATCATCTTTTTCACAAATAAATTTTGAATAATTATATTCTTGTCTCCAATTTTTGAATTTTTCAATATCCAAAATATCATTATTTACAATATTAACGTCAACATGAATTTGTGTATAATCATAATTTTTCCTTAAATTGTAAGAAACAAAATTATTTGAACCTTTTATTCTATAAACAAAATTTGACCTTCCTTGTATCATTCCCTGATTTACAAGTTTTCTAAAAGGTTCTTTTTTAACAACATATCCCAAATCGTATAAAAATTTGTTCCAGAAGCGCGAATATATTAGATGTCCCGTTGCATGCTCTGTCCCGCCTACATACAAATCAACATCTTGCCAATAAGCATTTGCTTCTTTTGAGACAAATTCTTTTTTATTTTGCGGATCCATGTATCTCAAATAGTAAGCAGAAGAACCAGCAAAACCCGGCATTGTGCTTAATTCGTAATTATATTTTGAATCGTACAACCAATTTTTGGCTCTTCCAAGTGGTGGTTTACCTGTTCCTGTTGGCTGATATTTATCTATTTTTGGCAAAGTAAGTGGCAATTCATTTTCGTCCAGCGTGTATGCTATATTATCTTTATAATATACTGGAAACGGTTCACCCCAATATCTTTGACGACTAAAAACAGCATCTCTAAGTCTATAATTAATTCTTCTTTTACCAATTTTTCTTTTTTCAATTTCATCATTTATTTTCAAAATAGCATCTTTAACTTCCATTCCGTTAATAATATCTGAGTTTATCATTTTTCCATTTTTTGCATCATAATATTTTTCAGAGATATCTCCTCCATCAACTACTTGCAGAATTTCAATTCCGAAATGTTTTGCAAAAGCATAATCACGACTATCATGAGCTGGAACAGCCATTATTGCACCTGTTCCGTATCCAGCAAGTACGTACTCCGACACCCAAATAGGAATTTCCTTATTTGTAAAAGGATTTATTGCATAAGAACCAGTGAAAACACCGGTTATTGTTTTTATATCTGATATACGTTCTCGTTCTGTTCTTTTTTTGCTTTTTTCAACATAATCATTGACCTTTTTTGTATATTCCGTTATTGTTAAATTATCAACAAGCTCGCTTTCAGGTGCAATAACCATAAAAGAAGCCCCGTAAATAGTGTCTGGTCGTGTAGTAAAAATCTGAATTTGTATGTCGCTATTTTTACATTGAAAAAATATTTCGGCACCTTCGGAGCGTCCTATCCAGTGTTTCTGTATTTCTTTCATTGAATCCGACCAGTTAAGGTTTTCAAGTTCTGTAATCAATCGCTCTGCGTATGCTGTAACTCTTAATTGCCATTGCTCCAAGTCTTTTTGTTCAACTGTATATCCACCTCTAATTGAGAGTCCTTCTTTTACTTCATCATTTGCAAGTACTGTTCCCAGTCCTTGACACCAATTTACTTTTGTAGTATCTCTGTATGCAATCCTATAATTCATTAAAATATTTTCTTTCTCTTTGTTAGTCATTCCGTTCCATGCTGTCGAAGTAAATTCTGGAGTCTTTTTGCATGCTGCATCAATACCTATATTTCCATTTTTTTTGAACAAATTAATTAACTTTTCAATAGGCTCAGCTTTATTAGTTTTTTTATTATACCAGTGTTTAAACATCTTAATAAAAGCCCATTGTGTCCATTTGTAATAGTCTGGTTCTGAGGTTATAACTTCTCTATTCCAGTCATAAAAAAGTCCTATTTTTTGCAATTGTTTTTTATACCTTTTTATATTAATTTCTGTTGTTATCGCTGGGTGTTTTCCTGTCTGTACTGCATATTGTTCTGCAGGTAATCCAAAGGCATCGAATCCCATAGGGTGCAAAACATTGAAACCTTTTAAACGTTTATAACGACTAAAAATATCAGAAGCAATATATCCAAGAGGATGTCCTACATGCAAACCCGCCCCCGATGGATACGGAAACATATCTAATATATAAAATTTTGGTTTTTCTTTGTCAATTTTTACAGAAGAGGTATTATTTTTAATCCAACGTGCCTGTATATTTTTTTCTATTTCGGCAAAATTGTAATCCATAAGATAATATTTTTATAATTTATAATTTTTTATTGCAATCTGCAAAGTTAATAATCTTTTTGCTTAATTTTTACAAATTTGAAAATTTAAGGTATATTCTTATTCTTTTCCTACCAACACTTTACCTGTCATTTCTTTTGGTATTTTCATATTCATTATTTTAAGCAAAGTAGGTGCTACATCTGCAAGTATTCCATTTTTTATTTTATTGTATTGATTATCAACGAGAATACAAGGTACTGGGTTTAACGAATGTGCTGTATTTGGCGAGCCGTCAGGGTTGGTTGCATAATCAGCATTTCCATGGTCTGCAATAATTAACACAGAATAATTATTTTTTTTTGCTGTCTTAACTACTTTTCCTACACACTCGTCAACAGTTTCAACAGCTTTTTTAATAGCGTCATAAATTCCTGTGTGTCCTATCATATCTCCGTTTGCAAAGTTCAAACAAATAAAATCATGTTCCTGTTTATTTAACTCTTCCAGAAGTTTATCTGTTATTTTATAAGCGCTCATTTCTGGTTCTAAGTCATAAGTTGCGACTTTTGGCGAAGGTATTAATATCCTTTTTTCGTTTTTAAATTTTGCATCTCTTCCTCCTGAGAAGAAAAAAGTTACATGTGCGAACTTCTCTGTTTCAGCAATACGCAGTTGTTTTTTTCCAGCTTTTTCTATAAGTTCTCCGATTGTATTTATCTGGTTTTCTTTTTTGTAAACAATATTAATATTTCTGAAATTTTCGTCGTATCTCGTCATTGTCAGATAATACAAATTCAATGTTTTCATTTTGTATTTAGGCATATTTTTTTGTGTAAGTGCTGTTGTAATTTCTCGCAGTCTGTCTGTTCTGAAATTAAAACACATTACAAGATCGCCTTCTTTTATTTTTCCTATCGCCTTGTCATGATTATCAACTTTAACAATCGGTCTAATAAACTCGTCTGTAATTCCTTGATTATAAGATTCTTGCACTGCTTGTTGGATATTTTTCACTTTTTTCCCTTTTCCAGCGACCATCATATCATATCCTATTTTTATCCTTTCCCAACGTTTATCTCTATCCATTGTGTAATATCTTCCTATAAGACTTGCAATAATACCGTTTGAATTTTGCAAATGCTTTTCAAGTTGTCTTATATATTTTTTCCCACTTCGGGGGTCTGTATCTCTGCCGTCTGTAATTGCATGAATATAAACATTTTTCAAATCGTAGTTACGAGTTAAGTCGCATAATTTGTACAAATGTTTTTCCGATGAATGTACACCTCCATCAGATATTAAACCAATAAAATGAACCGCCTTATTGTTTTTTTTTGCATATTTAAATGCTTTCACCAGAACCAGATTTTCGGCAATAGTGTTATCTTTAATATTTTTATTTATTTTAACAAGGTCTTGATAAATCACACGTCCCGCGCCAATATTCAAATGTCCAACTTCTGAATTTCCCATTTGTCCTTC
Source organism: Bacteroidales bacterium (assembly GCA_029934515.1). Taxonomy (GTDB): domain Bacteria; phylum Bacteroidota; class Bacteroidia; order Bacteroidales; family JAADGE01; genus JAOZMB01. The sequence continues at coordinate 13,492 of JAOZMB010000011.1, read as the reverse complement.
TGGTAATCCGACATTTTTACCGTATGTTAGTAATTTTGAATTAGGATATTTTTTTTTAAACATATCCATATTAGGTGTTAAACTTTTGTATATTGCATCAGACTTATCTTTTTTTCCAATTCCCCAACCGTCAAGTATCATCAGTAATGTTCTTTTTTTCATATATCTTATAAAATTTAGTCTTTACTTAAAAATATTGTAACTACTGTCCCAAAATAATCAAAATCTCATTTTTTATTTCATCATTACTGATAAACTCTCAGTCAATTCCAGATATGAAAATTTTTAAATTATCGTAATTATTACTCCATCGTTGCTTCAAATGAGCGATAGTTGCATCAGAACAATCTAACTTTTCTTTTATAATTTTGTAAGAATTGCCAAAAACTCATTAAGATAATATTGATACGTAATTCTAAATCTTTTTCTATCTTCTTCCTACTAACGAGTTGATTTAAAATGTCTTGAATTCGATATTATAATTCAATTGTTACATGCTGTGACATAATATATTTATTTTGAGCACAATATAAAAACAATAATTTGTAAAACAATGATATTAAAATATTTATTTAAAATTCAGATATTTATGTCTTAATACAGTAGTATAAACAGAACAATAAACTCTGTATTTAAGGAGTATGACAAATCTGATTTATTTTTGATGCGTTTGCCCTAATAATAATTTATGATAAACGACAAATTTTACACTTAACGATTTGTTAATCATCAATTTTATATTTTATGATATTGTGTGTTGGTTTTTATTGTTTATATTTATAAACACCAACATTATTTCTTATTAAAAATAAATCAAAATATTTTTTATTTTTCAAAAACTTAAACTATACTTACAAAAATTTAATCTAAGTACACTACTTATGAAAATTTTAAAACTATCAGTATTTATTTTTATTTTTGCGCTTATAAATATTAATATCTCCTATTCACAAAGTAAACTTTCAAAAGCACAAAACGATAAGGTAATAAAGAAGTTAGTCCCGATATTAAAAGACGAATTCAAAAATAAAAATCTTACACTTGGAAATTCCATATTTATTAGAATAATAAAAACGAAAAAAAATTATGACTATGGTGTATTAGAATTGTGGGTAAAAGGTAATAATGTTGATACTTTCTCATTATTCAAAAAATATCCAATATGTTATTACTCTGGTGGTACTGGTCCCAAAAAAAAACAAGGAGACTGTAAAACACCAGAAGGATTTTATTATGTGAATAAAAATAGAATTAATCAAAACAGTAGCTATCATAGAGCATTTAATATTGGTTACCCAAATAATTATGATAGATTATTTCGTTATACAGGTGGTTACATAATGATACATGGAGCTTGTTGTTCAATCGGTTGTATTGCGATGACTGATGAAATAATTGAAGAAATCTGGACAATTGGCATTACAGCATTAAATCATAAACAAGCATTTTTTAGAGTTCATATATTTCCTTTTTATATGACCGATAAAAAAATGACAGAAAATAAAAATAATGAAAATATTGAATTTTGGAAAAATTTAAAAGAAGGTTATGATTATTTTGAAAAAAATAAAAAACCACCAAATGTAACAGTAAAAGCAAAATATATTTTTAAATAAACGTTTGCGGAATAAAAGAGAAAAATTTGTGGTTTGCGAGCTTACAATACCACAAATTTTTGTTCTTTTCTTCCTGATAATAAAACTTCAATATTGTATTTAATGCGAACAACATTTATCAGAGCTATTATCCAAAACATCATTTATAAAAAGACCTACTGCTGTATTAATATCTTTTTCTTTGGTTACAAATATTTTGATATTTTGGGTTTCAAAATCATTGTAAAGTCTGCGACCCATTCCACCAGCAATAACTGTTTTACAATCATAAAGAGCCTTAAATATTCCAGCATGACTGTGAGCATGATGATGCTCGTTGCTATGTTCGTGATGTCCTTTTGCATGTCCAGTGAAATTATTTGAACGATATTCTTTACTTATAATTTTATCTCCTTCAATATCATAAATCATAAATCCTTTTGTGCGTCCAAAATGTCCTAATATTGTTTTCCTGTCGTTTGACGGAATTGCTATTTTCATGTTTTAGTTTTTAGTTTTTAGTTTTTAATTTTTAATTTCTATTTGTTAGTTTCTATTTTTTTTAGAATGATTAAAATTCACTATTTTGCAAACACAACCGCTAAGTAAATTACGAATTATAAATTATGAATTACGAATTGGTTTACACCTGATAATAAATATTTTACAAAAAACAAATCATAATTTATTTTTTAACGATTACTAACAACTTAATAATCATTAAATAATAAATTAGTATTCTATATAAATTAGTTTTTGCTTCTTACAGTTTTTAATAATATGGCAACGCATCAAAGAATTACTATTTTGAAAAATAGATAACAAACAAATAGCCACTAACAACTAACAACTAACCACTATATCACTTATTGATTTATTTTTGATGCGTTTGCCCTAAATTTCAATCACTTTTTCTTTTTATTTAAGAAACTTTTATGATGTTCGGAATCTACTCTCAACATTTTTGCGCCACATTCAGGACAAATTGTTTTTATACATGGTACACCTCGTTTATGCGGAATTTTTGTTTCGCATTTCGGACATGTACAAACTCCGCCTCTTCCCATTTCGTGTGTTCTTTTATGTGCCATTTTTATTTATTTTTAAAATTTATAATTTATTCTTAATTTATTAAATATCCTTTTCCAAACCAGAAATATCAATAATAAAACCTTCTGCTCCTATGACTTTATTATTTTCATAAACAGGATTTGCAGATAAAATATGCTGTGCTGTTGTGTTATCTTTACATTTTCGTGTTACAATCATACTCGAAATTGTTTCACCTTTCATAATTTTTTCAAAAATTTCATTTGCCTGTTTTAAATCTTTTATAGTTCTGCTTAACGAATAATGTTTTCCTATAATATTATCTTTATCAACACATTTATACATTTTTAGCCAAGCATCGTTAATCTCTTCGTAATAACCTTTACTATTCAATCTATAATAACCAGCTTCACTGTTCCTTACCGAATGATACATCTGTTCTTGAAGTCGATGAATATCAGTAACATCAATAATAAAACCTTCAACACCAACAATAATATCGTCTTCAAAAGTAGGATTCATCGAAAGAATATGCTTTCCTATTGTTCCATCAAAACATTTTCTATCAACATAAACTCCACGTAAAGATTTTCCTTTTAAAACAGAACTAACCATTCCGTTTAATCTTTTTGCATTTTTATCGTTACGTGTAATCGAACAATGCATTCCAATAATATTATTTCTTTCCTTACATTTGTATAACTCCATCCAAGCATCATTAACACTGATAAACAAACCATCTAAATCCAATCTGTAATATCCGGCAATACTTTTATCCACAGCATATTGTAAATGTTCTCTGTGTTCTTCTTCTGGGTCTACTGTAACTTCTTCCCAGCCGTGCAACATTGCCACAAAACTCTCTTTCGGCGATTCGCTTGTTGTGAGCAGATACAAATGTGCAAGTAAAAAGACAATCAGCAAAAATGAACCAAACGTATGTATTATTGCTATGATGTCAAGACGTTCTATATGGATAGGATTTTCGGGATACATATAATACATATACAAAAAACCTGAAATTACTTGCAACGGTATAATAAAAACTTTAAAGCCAAGATATGTAAGTCTTTGCAATGGATTGAATTTATTATATGATGTTTTTTTTGTCGGGTGTGCTGCGCCTTTGAATATGCCGAGTATATAATAATTAATCTGTGCTTTTACAAGTTTCATTGTTGGTACATATTGTTTCCATGCGCCTGTTGCAAAATGCCAAAATACAGCAAAAATAATCAATACCAATAAAGCCCATGCCGCAATATCGTGATATAAAACAGCTCTTTGATAACCCAATAACTCATAAGAACCATGTACCTCAAAACCCGTTATAACAAGAAATATTATCAACAATGCCTGCGACCAGTGCCAAAATCTTTCAAAACCTTTATAAATATAAGCTCGCTTTGTCTGGTTATTTTCAGGTCTTATTATTTTATCTATTTTTTGTAATTTAATCATAATAAGTAAATTTTAAAAATATTTGAAAATATTCTAATTTATAATATGTTTTGCTTTTAAAATTCTAATAACGCTGTGTACTATTATACCGCCGAACGTTCCCACTATCATAAGAATTCCGAGTATTTCCATAAAAACATTACTGTCTCTGCCTGGCATGTAAAAACCTGTCAAATTTTTTAATTTACTTTCTTTTGAATGACAATCAATACATTTCAAAGACTGCTCCACAGGTGCTGTCATGTGGTTCAAAGGCCAGTACATTTCAGTGCTGATAAAAGAATATTCTCCACTGTAAGGCAATCCAGCATCTTTCATTCCTGCTTTGGCGGCGAGGTTCCAGTCCATACCTTTTGAATATGCGGTACTGTCGTGTCCGTAAATATGCGGTATGATAAGCATTTTATTTTGTGTATCAAAAATTTGTTTACCGCGATGAATTTTTACTGGAATAATTTTTGATTCATGGTCGCCATACGAACCAAATAATGTATTAATTTTTAACACAGCAGAGGTATCTTTAATAATATCGCCGGGAACATATTGGTCTGCCGTTCCGTTAAACCATACATACTCAGGCTCTACGTTTGTTGCCCATTCAAAAGTTCCTTTTCCAGATTTATAAGTTACATTATGCAAACTATCGTATTCCTTAAATTGTTTACCGTTCTTATCAACTTTACCACTTGTCGACCAATCCCAAATCATTTTTGTTGCAGTTCCTTTTGCATAAACAGGAATATGGCACGTCTGACAGGCAATTTTGTTTGTATGTCTATTTATTGTATTATTCTTATGAACATCACCTGTGTGACATTTTTTACAAGTCATTCGATTATTATTGTCATTCGAAACGGAGTACAATTTACCTGTAATATTGTGTCTTTCCGTTTGATGACAATCAACACAAGACATATTTGTTCCGCCTTCGTCCATGTGAACGTCCATATCTTTGTCGGCATGATACAAGTCGCTTGATAAATCACCGTGTTTAACATTATCGCCACCGCCACCAAAAAAATGACACTTTCCACAATTTTCAATCTTCGGTTTACCTACATTCTTTGCAATATAATTATAGTTTGGTGGGAAATAAGTTTTATCTGTAAATGCACGTTTCTCTTCAACCGGAAACCCCGAACCAAGCGGTTGTTTTTCATAAGCACCTGTTGTGTCGTGGCACACCAAACAATCAACATTTTTATAATCCGAAAAATCAAAATCCTTATCTTTCCAACCATACCCAATATGACAACTTGTACACTTCCAACGATTTGATGTTGCTGTGATACAAAAATTATTTATTGCATTTGTTTTTCCGTATCTTACTGTATCTCCTCCCGGTCTCACTGATTCTCTGTCCCAAGTCCAGTGTGCCGATGCCATAACTTCTTTATGCCGTTTGTTATGACAACTCACACATGCCTCCGTTACTTGTTTCGGACTATCAAATTTCTGTTTTAATACCTCAAATTTACTGTGGTCAACAACCGATGGCAAAGTATCAATTTTATAATTAACAATAACACTGTCTTTAATTATAATTTGACTCTCTTCGATTGAATTTCCTATAAGAAATATTAGATACCAAGGCAATAAAATTATTACCGGATATATAATAATCTTTTTTATCTGGTAAGCTCTATTTTTGTTTTCCTGCATGACTATTTATTTTTTTATTTAAAATAATAACAATTACAAAATTATCAACAACCTCCTTCTTCTACACCACTTTCTTCTTCTTCGTATTCGCTTGTTTCAAAATTAAAATTATTTATAATCTCTTCACTGAAACCCTGTTTTGTATCAATATTTTCAATTATAAATTTGTTCATAAATCCGTTTGCTCCATATTTTAAAGTTTTTGCATCGTAGCCAAGCATTCGTAAAAATACTGTAACATAAGCACTATACTGTCCTGAATTTGAATAAACAACAATTGTTTTATCCACAGGCATTGTTAATAACTCTGTATTTTTTTTCAAAGATTTATTAGGATTATACAAAATAGCACTTTTCAAATGTCCGAGTTCGTATATTTCAGGCATCTGATAACTTACTATATAAAAAGCACCTGGTTCAGAAATAATATCATCAATTGTAATTGCAGCTTCTTTAAAACCTTCGTCCAATAATTTATTTGCTCTAATATTCAATATTTCGGCACCAGCTTTTTTATGACTTTCAAAATCAGGTAATTTTGTAATATTATTTTTATTGTTCGATTTTTTTTCTAGTTTATCTATTAACCTATCCGTAGAATTTTTCAACCATTTTTTACTAAATTTTTTGTTCCACGCGCACATTCCTCTATTCATTGCATAAACATTTTTGTATCCCAAAAATTGAAGAACAGCAGTAGCATAACTCGCCGATTGTCCAGTGTAACACACCAGAATAACCTTGTCATAATCCTGTGTTCCGCTCACCTGAAAGAAATCAATAAGCTCATTATATTTCAATTTTATTGCATTTTTTATATGTCCTTCGGCATAATATTTTGCTCCTCTTATATCTATGATAAGAACGTTACTGTCAATTAGTTGATTTACTTCCTTTGCATCAATCAACGTTGGAATTTTATTACTATTTATAAAATCTCCGTTCTTCACAAATTCATCTAACAAAACTTGTGAATTGCTTATTTTTTCTTTTATGTTCAGAGTATCTTCATTTGCAATTTTATCATTCATACAGGAAAAACTTCCCACACATATCAAAAAAAATAATACTGTATGTAAACAAATAAATTTTTTCATAATTTTAAAATTTAAAGATTATTTACTTTTGTTTTTAAAACCTTTAATTCCTTTACATTCTTCACCATCTGGTTTTCTGCAACAGCATCCAAACCAAAAAATCAATCCCGAAATGATAGCTACACCTATCAGCGACCATGCAAATACTTTGTAGCAATTACATGTAAATCCCAAAGCTGCCATTACCATTCCAAAAACAATAAGTATCACAAATACAGCAAACCCTATTACTCCAAAAATTAAAGCTCCTTTTAATACAACATTTTGATTTCCCATAATTCTATATTTTTATATAAATTTTAACAAAAAAACACAATACAAAAGTATGTTTTAATAATTTATTATTCAATAAATTATGCGTGTTTGTAATTAACAAAAATTGTGTTTTATATCACAAAATATTGTAAAGAAAATTATATAAAAAAGTGTTTTATGTTTATTTTTTATACTTTTGTAAAAAAAAATATGTTTAACAGCCCAGCGTGTAAAAATTGTCAATTCAAATCAGCAGCAGCAAAATTTTTAAATGAAGACGAACTTGGTAATTTGGAGAATAATTGTGCAGAGATAGAATTGAAGAAAGGAGATATGATATTCAAACAAGGCATTTTGTCATCAAATATTGTTTATCTCAAAAAAGGTATTGTAAAATTTTATATAGAGGGTCTTTATAAGGAACAGATAATTAAAATAGCAAAAGGTCCAATATATCTTGGTATTCCTACAACATTTGACGAAAAATATAATCGTTACTCTGCAACAGCTATAGCAAAGTCGAACGCCTGTTTTATTGATATTGATACGTTCAAAGAATTTGTGCAAAATAATGGTAATTTTGCTTATGAAATAATAGTCGAACTGTGCAGGAACGAAATAAATTTATTTCATAAATATATAAATAGAACACAAAAAAATATACGAGGTAGAGTTTCAGACGCTTTAATTTTTTTTAGCGAAATAATTTATGAGAGTGATTCATATAAATTACCGCTTACAAGAAATGAATTCGGAAATTATATTGATACAACAAGAGAAAGTATTAGTCGTATTCTTACTGAGTTTAATAAAGAAGGAATAATTAATCTGGAAGGGAAAAAAATAGAAATATTAAATAAAAAACAATTGAAAATGATAAGTAAAAATGGATAATTATTATTATCATTATCAATTGTTTATAAACTTATTGTCCGGAATAAATTAAAAAAATTGCTGGACGTTTATTTATTTGCGGGATATTTTTTTTCCATTCAAAAATTGTTTTCGTTTTTATAAATTCATTTTTGAGTGTAATATCTGCCGCTATACATAAACTTGTTTGCTTGTTGCATGTTTGCAAAATATCGTATAAAAGTTTCATGTTTCTGTATGGTGTTTCCATAAATATTTCTGTTTGTTGTTCACGTTTCGACCTGTTCTCAAGTATTTTTATTTTTTTTATTCTTTCGTCGCTTTGGATTGGTAAATATCCATTGAAAACAAATTTTTGTCCGTTCATTCCAGAAGATATTAATGCCAGCAAAATAGAAGACGGTCCAACGAGAGGTACGACATTTATATTTTTCTTGTGTGCAATTTTTACTATTTCGCTGCCAGGGTCGGCAATAGCTGGATTTCCAACTTCCGAGAGAATACCTATGTCGTTTCCGTTAAGAGCTGGTGCAAGATATTTACTAAAATTATTTGGATTTGAATATTTATTAAGCTCAAAAAAAGTAAGCTCATTTATATCTTTTAATTTATCAATTTTTCTTATAAAACGTCTTGTTGTTCTTATATTCTCGACAATAAAAAATTTTAATTTACTGGTTATTTTTATAATCTCTGGCGGAATAACTAATTCTATTTCAGAGTCGCCTAATGTAACGGGTATTAAATATAATTTTCCTTTTTTCATATTTCTATTAATTTTTTTGTAAAATATTTTAAATAAATAAATTTTGAAAATAACTTTTCTTGGTACTGGGACTTCACAAGGAGTTCCTGTAATTGCTTGTGAATGTGATGTTTGTCAGTCTTTGGAGAGCAAAGATAAACGTTTAAGAAGTTCTGTGCTAATTGAAATTGACAATATCATTTTTTTAATTGATGCTGGTCCCGATTTTAGACAGCAAATGCTTCGCGCTGAAGTAAAAAAAATTGATGCAATTTTATTAAGCCACGAGCATAAAGACCATATCGGAGGTTTAGACGATCTTAGAGCATTTAATCATAAATATAAAAAACCCGTTGATATTTATGCTGAAAATAGAGTCGCCGAAGCTATCAGAACAAAAGAATTTTCTTATGTATTTGCCAAAAAAAAATATCCGGGTATTCCAAAGATGAACCTTTGCGAAATTATCAATAAAAAATTTATAATAAAAGACATCGAAATAATACCAATTAGAGGTGTTCACCTAAAATTACCTGTTTTTGGATTTAGAATTAAAAATTTTGCTTATATAACAGATATGAACTATATCAGCAAAAAAGAAAAAGAAAAATTAAAAAATTTAGATGTCTTAGTGATAAATGCTGTTCGCAAAAAATACCATATTTCGCATTTTAATCTGGAACAAGCCTTAGAAATAATTAATGAAGTTAAACCACGAAAAGCATATCTCACACATATAAGCCATGCGATGGGTTTACATAAAATAGTATCAAAAGAGCTTCCAGAAAATGTATTTATTGCTTATGATAATTTAGAAATTTATGTTCATTAATTTATTTTTCTCTGTCTTTTATTTAAATATCTAAATCAGCCATTGCTATAAAAATTTTTTCGATTTTCTTTTTAGCTTCGCTTGATTTACAGTTGAAATTATTAATCATAATCGAGAAGGCAAGCTCTCTTCCCGATGCTGTTTTAACATAACCAGCATAACATTTTACGTTTCTTATAGTACCACTTTTGGCACGCATATTATTTTGTGCTGCGCTGCCTTTACAAAGTTTTTTTACTGTTCCTTCTTTGCCGACAATAGCCATTGTATTGTAAAAAATATCTGCGTTCTTACTTTTCTTTTTCATATATTGCAACATAAACACCATCTGTCTAACTGTTATTGTATTATATCTCGACAGTCCGCTTCCATCGTTTATTGCCATTCCTCCGATATCCATTCCACGTTCCTGCCAAAATGCTTCAATAAAATTGGCTGCTGGTTGTGTTCTTCCCTGTTTAATTTTTTTGTAACCTATGTGATTAAGAAGATGTTCGGCAAATAAATTAACACTTATAAAATTAGTACTTTTAATAATTTCGAAAAGTGTCGGCGATAAACTCGTGTAAAGTAATTCTTGTTTTGATTTGTCAATAGATTCTAACTCTGGGTTTAGTCTTATTGTTGTTGCTGGTTTTCCTATTTTTATACTATCAAGTTTCAATTTTTTTTCCAACTCACATACTGTTGTGTAAGCTGGGTCTGGTAGCGAACCTTTCACTTTATATTCGGCTTTATTTCTTGGCAATTTACCATTAATATATCTTTGATAAGAATAAGGTGCTCCAAATATATACGACAAATCTGAACGTCCTGAATAAGATTTTACATTGTTCTTAAACACCAAACCAGGTATTTCTGGTTCTATTTTAAGTATCTTTGTTTTGCCACCAGCGGAAGAGCTTGTCTTAAAAAACAATGTATAAAAATTATCATAAATAGACAATCCACATGCTCCTGCACCAAAGTAATTGCCCATATTTTCCCATGTCCACGAAGGCGGAACAATATCATAACTGTATATTCTTGCATCGCCTATTATGCTTCCTGTAATACTATCTATTCCTGCATTTTTTATTGCCGCCGACCAATTATCCAAAAACGCATGCGACATTGTTTTTTTAAAATACTTAGAGCCAAGTGTAGGGTCGCCTCCTCCTTCAATAATAATATCTCCAAAAAGAATTTTTTTAACTGTATCTATCCGTCCTGTATATTTAATTTTTGTTTTGAAACGAAAATCGGCACCAAATATTTCAAGGGCTGTTGCTGTTGTTAATAATTTTAGAGTGGAAGCTGGCGCAAGAGCTAAATCTGGATTATATTCGGATATTGTATCTCCAGTTGTAATATCAATTGCAAAAAAAGATATTCCAGCATTTCTTAGGTCTTTATCACTTATCATTTTTTTAAGCTCTGCATCTAATTTATTATCCTGCAATACCAAATTCTGACTGCAAGAATACTGAAATAAACCAAATAAAATAAAAATTAATAAAAAATTATGTTTCATAATTATGAATTAAATTTGAAAAAAACACTTTAAATAAAAAATCATGTCCACAATTAAAGATTTGTTTCTGATTTTTGTTATTATAAATAACATATATAATTATAATTTATATGCTTTAACAAAAAAAATAATAAACAATATTTTTTTGAACACGCTGATTTTAAGATGAATACAAATTTTTAAAATTAAATTGTTAATATAAAGCAACAAATTTAAGTATTAAAAATGAGAAGCGCAAAGTAAACCAATACATGATTAAATTTTAATTTTTTTTTTATTTTGAAAAATATATATTATATTTGCAATCCTATTGTGATAAAACTTTATAAAAATTCTATTGAAAATAAAAACAAAAATTAATATGAAAAAAATATTTACATCTGTATTGAAAGTCTATGATGATTTCTCTCTAACAGACCACAAAAAAGCAAAAGCACTTTTCAATATAAATATTGCATCATTTTTATTTATAACATTTTATATTGTCTTTGTAATTATAAACCAATATTATAAAAATGATTTTATAACACATATTCTTTTACCAATTTTTTTTGAACTTGTTATTATAATTATTTTTTTTTTAATAAAAAAAGGTTTATTGAAATTTGCTGGTAATTTTATGATAACAAGTATGATAATAATTGAATTTATATCACTTTTTATACGGTTGTATTCTGGTGGCGATTATCATAGTTTTTATGCTGGAGGATACTATTATTTATTTGTTCTTATTGTACTTGGATCTTTATTTTCAACAAAATTAAATCTTATAATTAATGCAGTTATTATTCTTGTTGGAACAATAACAATTTTTATTATCAGTAAATCAATTTATGACAGTCAAACAATTGCTACACTGAAAATAGCGATTATAAATTACTCGATAGCTGGTTCTTTATTATTTTTAATTATCTGGTATTTTAAAGTTTTTTCTGCAAAAACAATTCAAAGAATAACAAAATATTCCGAAACACAACAAGAACAAAATCGCCAAAATATAGAACTCATAAACAGTATCAGAATAAGTGCCAAACAACTCTCGCAGGCAAGTGAACAATTAAGTTCAATTTCTCAACAAATTTCTCAAAATACAAACAAACAAGTGGCATCAACAGAAGAAATATCCTTATCAATGGAAGAAATGCTTAGCAATATTCTTACAAATATGGAGCATGCTGAGAATACAAGTATTAAATCTGAAAATTCTTCAAAAAAACTGCAAAAAAGTAGTAAAGTAATCTTAAAAAGTATTGAACTTGTAAATAAGATATCAAAAAAAACATCTATAATTTCAGATATAGCATTTCAAACAAATTTACTATCGCTAAATGCCTCAATTGAAGCAGCAAAAGCTGAAGAGTACGGAATAGGATTTGCTGTTGTTGCCGATGAGATAAGAAATCTTGCAGAGAAAAGCAAAATAGCATCAAAAGAGATTGTAAAATTATCGAAAACAGGAAAAACAATATCACTAATTGCCAGAAAAGCACTTGAAAGAATTTTGCCTGAGATTAAAGAAAATTCAGAATTGATGAAAAATATAGCAATAACAAGTAATAGAGGCGCAAATATTATAAACAATTCAATACAAGAACTAATAGAGACCACAAATATAAACTCGGTAACAGCAAAACAGATGTCGGAATCGGCAGAAGAGTTGTCGGCGCAAGCAGAACAGTTGAAACAAATTATTTCTGAAAAAAATTGAACTTTTTTAAAATTTATAAATCCTTGTTCATATTATGCTATGCAAGTAATGCTTATAACATTGGTTTGACAATGCGAATTATAATTATTTTTTAAACAATAAAACAATGCCATACGGTTTAAATATAAGAGAAGGAGAGCTTATAAAGAAAGTTGCAAATGATTATTTTGAGAATTATGATAATACAAAACTTATCGGAGATATTGATTTTTGTGTTGCAATGTATCAAAGCGAGCAAGAACTTATAGAACAAAAAAGTTTACTCTGGGCAGAAGCAAAGAAAGGAATTTCGGACATTTATAAATCATTTGTTCAGTTAATACTCACAATCGGAAAAGCAAGAACTTTTGATAAATATTTGCCACCAGCAATGATAGGTGCATTAGATGCTGAGAAAATTGCATTTATTCCTTACAATGATATTCACGATATTTTTTACATAAATGATTTTAATTGGAATATTACACCTTCCAATCACAAAACAAAAGAATTTAAAATTGTTTATGATAAAGTGAAAAATATTTTAGACCAAAATACTCTTATTTATAACTACGAAAAAGATGATAAAGAACTTAAAAAATTTATAAAAAATAATTTTATTGTTGATAAATTTGGTATTAGTAGAAATCAAATTGATAAAAATAACTTTATTGTTATTTACAATAAATGGTTACAATCTGTAAAACCTACTATTGCTGTAA
>JAOZMB010000182.1 GCA_029934515.1 Bacteroidales bacterium | reverse complement strand
GTATTTCAGGACTGCGAAATTCGTTCGTTGATGAGGTGTTTCTGATACGTTTGTTTAAAAAGATAATTCCTTTTTTGTAAATATCGGATTGTTTGAAACTGTCTTTTAGTTTTAATTTCTTTTCTATTGTATCATCTGCAATAATACCTGTTTCTTTAAGTGCTGTATTAAGTTCCTGAATATATCGGGGATTGTATGAAGCATGATAATGCAATTCTTCTGCTATTTTTAATTCATTTTCCGCATCTTTGTCAAACTTACGTTGGTATTTCTCTTGTGTTTCATCTGTTTGAAAAGGACAATATCTTGCACCACGACCAATTAGTTGAGCTTCTGAAACAGTGCTTTTACCCGGTTTACCGCTTTTACTATCCCTTGTATCATAAAGTCTTACAATATCGTAAAGGTTAAGAACGTCCCAACCTTCATTTAATTTATCTACTGCAAAAACAACTCTAAATTCATTGTCTCTGTCTTCCAAAGTATTTATAATTAATTGTTTTTCATCGCTGTCATTTTTTGAATTTACCGAAATACATTTTTCTTCTGAAAATCCTTCGTTTAATTCATCAATTAGGTTTTGAGCCGAAATTCCAACGCTGTCGAAATACTTGAATGCTTTATCAATTGCATCGTTATTTTGGTTTCGTTGGCGGATATTTTCAATTGTTACAGGTGTAAGGTTTCGTAAAGTATTGTGAAATTCCGTTTCAAATGTTTTGCTCTCTTTTATTGTTTTCGATTTCATAAGAATTACAGGTTTTATATGTAAACCGTTCTTATTTAAAATCTTCATGCGAAACTGACTAAGAATAATTCCTTGAATAGCACGGTCTATTGGGTTTAAATCAGATTGAAGAGTTTTTACTTCTTTGGAATAACCGTCTTCTCTGAATTGTTTTAACGGATAATCAAACACAATTTTATCGGAATATTTTTTACTTATTGCTTCGTGTGAAAGTTCTAATGTTGCAGTAAACTCAATCATTAGATTTTTATGATTTGCATTAAAAATGCTATTCACAGTATTTTCCCACGATCTAAGGTCTTGGGTTTCACCTTTGTTGAGTTTCTTTTTTGTCAGTGCATTTATATGATGGGCTTCGTCCGACATTAAAACAATTTCTTTGTCGGCAATATCGGCATAAGTAATACTATTTTCTCGTGGTGTATTGAAACGGCTATGTAAACCTGCTACGGTGCTAAATATAATATTTATATCATCGGGGTTACTGCTATCAAAATTATCTACTTCTCTAATATTTATTTTTTTCCCTTCAATTTCAATAGTTTGGGCAAACAAATATTTTGATGATTGTGGATTTAAAAAATTTTCTCTTGTTTTATTTATTATATTAGTGCTGTTTACAAAAAACAAAAAATTGCGGTATCCTTTGTTGTATAAATAAATTATTGCACCTGCCATAACCATAGTTTTACCACTGCCTGTTGCCATTTGAAACAACAAATGTGCATGTTCGTTGCGGTGTTTGTAGTCGGTTAAATAATAAATAAACCGTTGAAATGCTTCTTCTTGGTATGGTCGTGGCGTATGTTGTAAATTGTCTTTTATAAAATGAGGAACAGCAATATCTACATAGCCCAATTCAAAGAGCATATTTAAAATTTCGTTTAATGTTTTTGTTGCCATTATCTTGTTTTATAAAATTGATTATTTAACTTTTTATCTGTTTCACTTATTGTAAAATTCTCGTCTTCCATCTCTCCGTAGTTCAAATACAACTGGTTTTTGTCTAATAATTCAAATAGAAATTTCTTTTGTAATTCTAATTCTAATTGCTTAAAGTCTTCAATATTTTTATCAAAGCTTTTGTTATTGAAAAGATAATTTAAAAAAGCATTTTCGCGCATATCTTCCAAAATAGTTAAAAGAGTTTCCGTATTTTCGGATTGAATTATTTGGTCTATATATTTTTCATTGTATTCCATTAGTTCGCAATAAATGAAACTGCCGCCACCTTGCCAATTAACAGATTTTGAAATTCCGCCTTGTTCACCTTCAATTACTTTTTCCAAACGTACAACAGGAATTTTTTCAATATAATCCATTTGCTCAACACCAATATAACGGCGGTTCATTTTATGCGCTACGGTTGCCGTTGTGCCGCTACCAATAAAAAAATCTAAAACTAAATCGTTTTCTTGTGTTGATATTTCAATTATTCTTTTTATCAATTTTTCTGGTTTTGGAAAATTAAATATTTTTTCGCCAAAAATAGAATTTATATGTTTTGTACCAACACCTGCATTAATGATATTTTTTGGTGGTAAATATCCTTTTTGTTTAAAAAATGGTAAAAATTTCCCATTAATTTCCTTAATTACAATTTCATTCTTTCTTTCTATAAATGATTGTAAACCCCATCGCCACCTGTGTAACTTGTTATCTTTTTTTCTTGGTCTTATTGGAATATAACCTTTCGCTATGTAATATTTTACATTAGTGTACACTAATTTCTCATTTTGTGTACTGATTTTTTTTTTGTTATAATCCATTATTGGAACTAAATCATTACTATTTTTATTCCAATAAATAGTATAACCCATTTCTAATCTAGTTTCTAAACTTGAAGGTGCATCATCTAAAACCCTTAATTTATCTGATGCTTTATCAACTTTATAAATTTTACATTTGTTTTTTTTAATACAATAAAGTAAAATTGCCTCTGTATTTTTCTGAATTAAAACACCATCACCGTTTTGTGATGCGTGTGTAAAAACACAAATATTAGAAAGAAAATTTTCTCTTCCAAAAATTTCATCTAATAAAACTTTTAAATATGCTTGTTCATTTTCATCACATTGTACAAAAATTACTCCGTCTTTTCTCAATAATTCTTTTGCTATTTGTAAGCGATTTTTCATAAATGTAAGCCATGTGCTATGATTAAAATTGTCATTATATTTAAAGCTGTCATTTCCGGTATTATACGGTGGGTCAATATAAATTAGTTTTATTTTTCCTGCATATCTTTTTTTAATGCTGTGTAATGCAATAAGGTTATTTCCTTTAATAATAATGTTTTCATTTCCCTTAAAATTTTCAACTTTATGTTCTCCCTTTTTATCGTATTTTTTCCAGTTGGTTAAAACTTTCGGGTATAGCATTCTATCTATTTGGTCTGGTGCAAGTGTTTCGTTCCAAAAAATTTCATTTCTACTGTCGTCTTCTTTTGTTTGTCCTCCTTGTAAAACTGTGTCTTTGTAAGGCCAAGCCAAAACGACATCGTTACGTTTTGTAATATAATCATCGTAATAATCATTTATTTTTATTAATCCGATTTTATTTTTATATGCCGTGTAGCTGTCTGGCAAAAATTGTTTATTTGCTACAAATCTCATAAATTTTATTTTATCGAAGACCAAGATTTCTTCTACTTTTGTAAAAAAGTGTCCTTTTATTGTTTTGTTTTTCAAAAGCATTTTCAATAAATCAGCATCTGTTTGCAATGCTAATTCTATTATCTTGTTTTTTACCAATCTTCCTTCTGTAACCAATCGTTCATCGGTTTGTAATAGTTGTTGTAAATCGTTTAATAAATTTTGCATATCTTATTTTAAGTTATTTTTATTTTGGTTTTAATATTTTACAAGTA
>JAOZMB010000181.1 GCA_029934515.1 Bacteroidales bacterium | reverse complement strand
AAAATGTAAAAATTTACCATATATTTGTCAATATGAAATAAATAATTATTTTTGTTATTTATAAAAAATTTGCGCCCGTCAGTTCTTTTCATAAATAAAACACAAAATGAAAATGAAAATGAAAATGAAAAATAAAATACATTGGAAAAAAGCATTGGAATTATTGAAAAATGATATTTCAATATCAGAATACGAAGTTTATTTTGATGATGAAAAAATAGAAGCATTAGACGCTTTTTTGCTTGACAAAAACGAGGCAGATGTTCCAGAAGAACTAATTTATTACGATGATGATACAATTGATTATTCGGATATTCCACCAACAACAGACGAAGAATTTAGACTATCTGAACTTATTGGGAAAACAGGTCTGTTTCCAATAGACCAAAAAAGAACAATAAAAAAACTTAAAAATGGAGACGATATTTCTATTTATGATGTATATTTCGATGGAGAAAAAATAGAAAAATCTGATGCAGATTTGCTACGTAAAAATAATATTGAAATACCAGAAAATTTGATTTATTAAAAAAAAATTATCATATATTTGTAAATATGAAATAAATAATTATTTTTGTTATTTATAAAAAATTTAATTCAATTAAAATGATTAAAAACGAATTTGAGTGGGACGATAATAAAAATGAATCCAATAAGAAAAAACACGGTATAGATTTTAACGATGCAAAAGAAGTTTTTAAAGATAAGGACAGTAAAATTGAAGACGTTGATTTGAGAAAAGATTATGATGAAGAACGACGGAAAATTGTAGGGAAGATAAAAAAAATAATTATCGCAGTTATTTATACATTCAGGGGTATTGCCATTCGCATAATATCAGCAAGAAGTGCAAGTAGAAAAGAAAGAAAAGAATATAATAGTAAAAATAAAACACAAAATGAAAATGAAAATGAAAAATAAAATACATTGGAAAAAAGCATTGGAATTATTGAAAAATGATATTTCAATATCAGAATACGAAGTTTATTTTGATGATGAAAAAATAGAAGCATTAGACGCTTTTTTGCTTGACAAAAACGAAGCAGATGTTCCAGAAGAACTAATTTATTACGATGATGATAAAATTGATTTTAGCGATATTCCAGATATAACAGACGAAGATATGGCTTCCAGAAAAATAAAGTGGTACACAAATACCGGACCGTTTCCGATAGACCCGATAAGAGCAATAAAAAAACTTAAAAATGGAGACGATATTTCTATTTATGATGTATATTTCGACGGAGAAAAAATAGAAAAATCTGATGCAGATTTACTGCGTAAAAATAATATTAAAATACCAGAAAATTTAATCTAATAAAAAATAAATAAAATGATGAATTTAACAAAAATTAAAAAAGGAATTGTTGATAATTTACAACCTTATTTTGAAGATTATCTAAAAAAAAATAAAAACGTTGATTTTGAGACAGGAGTAAATTTATTGATGAAGTCAATCAGCGGACAACACGAACTAAAAAGTGCTTTTGAAAAAAGATACGGAATAGCAAATTTTAATGAATTTCCTAATGCAAGAAGCATTTTGGCAATAAAACTTGAAACTTTTTTTAGAAATATTTTTAGAATATTAGACAAAAAAATCGAAGGAAAAAAAATGCTCGCTGCTTGTTTAAAAATGTTTTTTAGAGAATTTAATCTGTTGAATTACGAAGATATAAATAAATTCTTTGAAAAAAATGAAAATTATAAACCGACTTATAAACCAGAATATTTTAAAAATAAAATGCCGTTCGGTGAAGATTTTAAAAAAGCATACGACATGAGAAATAAAATAATACACGAAAACGATATGCCAAATATACGAACATTAGTAAGCGATATTGATGATTTAGCAAAGGTTTATTTGATGATTGTTTTTAGTTATTACAATAGATTGGATACAGTAGCAGACATAGATTATTCGTTTTATCTTACAAAAGTTATTCAAAGATTTGATGACTGGGAAAACAGATTTATGCCACTAAGTTCGCAAACTTATGTGTCAATAGATATAGCAGACGAAATTGATATTAGAAAAGAAATCGAAGAACTGAGAACTTATAACGTGGAAAATCTAAGAAAAAATGAAAATAAAACTATGCTATGGGGAGATGCAGGAACAGGTAAAACATCTGTATTTCAATTTGTATCGAAAGAAGACGCTCTGAAAATACAAAATATTATAAAACAAAAGAAAAAAATAAATTATGATAAATGTAAAATCCCTGTTTATATCGTTTTGCAAACTCTAATTAATAAAAATATTTCTTTGAAACAAACAATTTTTGATGAACTGGAAATACCTGCAACAGAAGGAGAAGTTTTATTGAATAAAGGAGCATTTTGCTTCTTCCTAGACGGAGCAGACGAAATACAAGAAAATTTAAGGAAAATTAGGTACACAGAAATACAAAACCTATTAGACAATTACGAAAAAAACGTATTCCTTATTTCAAGCCGCTCACAAAAAGGAAACCCTTTTAACGGATTATCGGTGTTTCAGTTGCAAAGACTGAACAACAAAAGAATGAAATTCTTCCTGAAGAAAAATAGCACAGAGGAAACTTATAAAAAAATAAGTAAAGAATTTAGAAAAAATGAAAGATTAAAAAGAATTGTTAGCACACCACTTTTGCTGTCTCAATTAATTCAAATTGTCGAAACAAAAGGAAAAATACCACAAAATGAAGGAAATATTGTCAGAGATTTTATAGAAAAACTATTAGAAAGAGAATTTAAGCAAAAGAAAAACCCATTTTTTGACGAAGAAAATAGAAAAATTATTTTTGGATTTCTGAGAGAACTAGGACATTTCAGTTTGGAAATGAAAGGGCAAAAAGCAACAATGAACGAACAAGAAATAATTTATGTATTCAAAGAACACGCAAAAGAAAATAATTTGACAAATTTTAATTTTAATTATTTAATGCAAATAAGTATCCAACTGACAATTTTAGAACGAAAACAAGATAATTTAATATCTTTTTCGCATCAAGCATATCAAGATTATTTCCACTCGGAAAAAGAACTTTTAAAAAATGGACTATGGATTTAAAAAAACAAGCAAACGATAAAACAAAATTTGAAAGCATTAAAATGCTTATTCATAATCATTATGAAGTAGGAAAAATTAGACAAAAGGCAGTGTTAAAAATTGCAAAATATAACGTATATCTGGCGGCACATATACAAGTAACGGCACAAAAAAACCAGGAAACTGAAAAAAAACTGACGAAAATTGCACAAAAAAATGCAATGCTATTTGAAAAAAATCCTGAAAATTGTATAAAAGGAACACTAGCGATGGTTGAACTGAGAGAATTTTTGAAAATAGCGGAGATATATAAACCCGTGATAGGAAAAGATAAAAAAACAAAAGAAGAAAAAGAGGCAAAATATAAAAAGGTGAAAAGTGTGTTTAATTATCTCGAAATAAAAAATCTGAAAGCAAACGAATTTCTTTATAATGTTTTAATGGATATTGCTCCGAATTACGAAATCGCTTTTGCTTTTTTCGAGGAAATGAAAAAAAATAATTTAAAACTTGATGAAATTTCTTATAATACTTTAATCAACAAATCAAAAACTTATGAACAAGCTATACAGCATTTCGAGGAAA
>JAOZMB010000180.1 GCA_029934515.1 Bacteroidales bacterium | reverse complement strand
ATCAGAAAATAAATGGAGACTTAAACAAAACGGACAAACTAAAATGATATTCTAACATTTCATTATTTTACATTCTTATTTTATAAAAAAAAATTACTTAATCAAAAATTTCAAATATGAAAAATTTATTTAGACTAAATTACCAATTACCGAAACGAACATCAGCAATAATTCTTTTTTCTGGTTTTATTTTTTTCCTGCTGATTTGGATTTTATTTACAAAAGAGTTTAAAAATCTGACTCTTGAATTTAACGGTATTGAAGGTAAATCGCCTTATTCTTATCAGTTAAAAAGCGGGAAGGCATATTCTTCGGATTTTAAAGGCGATGGTAACGGAACAAAAGTAAGCGGATTGCATCAGGGAGAATATCATCTTGTTGTTACCGATGCCGAAGGGAAAACAAGGAAAGCATCAATTATTTTAAATGAAAATAATGGAGATACAAGTGTTGTGATGGACTCAGAGGCGGAAGAGCTTGGTTTACGAATTGATGCCACAGTATCAAATACAATTATTCCAAAAACAACTTTGCCTTCACCGTTAAGTGTTCTTATGAGTGTTAAAGAGTTGCACTTCAAAGATGCCTTGATAAAAAATATGTTTTATTCAATACGACTAAATATTTTTGGTTATATAGAAGCCGTAATTTTATCTATTCTTTTCGGATTTTTAATAGGCTTAATACCATTTTTTAGGAGTCTTCTCTCCCGATACATAGATGCCATACGATTTGTTGCTCTTGGTGCTGTTACTGGTCTTTTTATACAATGGTTCGGAAGCGATATAAATATGAAAGTTCAGTTTCTTTCGTTTGGTATTTTTGTATTCCTTTTGCCGGTTGTTGTCCAGCGTCTTGATGAGGTTGATAAAATTTATACACAAACATCATATACTCTTGGTGCAAATGCTTGGCACACAATAAGATATGTTTATTGGCCCTTTGTAAAATCAAAAATAATTGACGATATTAGAGTATTAACAGCAATATCATGGACATATATAATTGTCGCCGAAAGTGTTGATAAAACAGGTGGTGGTCTTGGAGCTTTAATAGGTTCTGTGAGAAAGGTACACAGGTACGACAAATTATTTGCAATACTTCTCGTTATTATTTTGATAGGAATACTACAAGATTTTCTATTTTCTTATATTGATAAAAAAATTAATCCGCATAAAAAAATATAATTATGATTAAATTTGAAAATACTGAATATCCCGATATTATAGAACTAAAAAAAGTTTCGCAATCATACGATGGAGGTAAATCATTTATAATAAAAGAGCTTGATTTGCTAATAGAAGATATTCCCAATCGGGGCGAATTTATAGTAATTCTCGGACCCTCAGGATGTGGGAAATCTACTGTTCTAAGATATGTTGCTGGTTTGCAAAAACCCACATCTGGTCAGATAATGATACACGGCAAACCAAGAGAAGAGAAAGACAGAATTGGAATGGTGTTTCAGCGATATTCTTCTTTTCCGTGGATGACTGTTCTTGAGAACGTTGCTATTGGTTTAAAATTTAAAGGAATTGCGAAGAAAGAAAGAATGGAGCGAGCAATGGAGATGGTTAAAATTGTTGGTCTTGAAGGTCATGAGAAAAAATATGCTCAATATCCAACCCTCTCAGGCGGACAATTACAACGTGTTGCTATTGCGAGAAGTCTTCTCGTAAACAATGAAATTATACTTATGGACGAGCCTTTTGGTGCATTGGATACAAACACACGTTTGCGAATGCAGGACTTCATTATAAGTGTATGGGAAAAAGTTCAGCCAACAATTATGCTTGTTACACACGATATTTCGGAAGCAGTATATTTGGCTGATGATATTTTTATAATGTCTAATGCTCCAGCTAAAATTTTTGAACATATCCATGTTAATTTGCCTTACAAAAGAGACAGAAATATTAAAAGAGACCCTAATTTTGTAGACCTTGTTCACTATATAGAAGACAAAATGATGAAAATGGAAATGTAAATTAACTTTTCGGATTTCCTTGCACCTGTGCGGTGTTTTCACCGCACATATTTGATTATCAATATGTTATATCTGCGCTTGTGCTGTGAATATAACGACCAAGCGCAAGGCTTAATCAGATTTATTCAGCCAGACATATTATTAAACAAATAAACTTATATTGGTAGAACCACATAACTGTCTAATTATCAATCACCATACTTTATTGAACAGATACACCTTTCAAATTCTATAATATACTATCTATAAAGTGGTTGTGCAAATAATCTTACGTCATTATTTGTAATTACATTGTCGCAAAGAATAATTAATCGTTCAAGCACATTTCGAAATTCTCTAATGTTTCCTGTCCAATTTATATTTTGTAGTTCTAATATTGCACCTGTTGTTATTTTAAGTTTTGCAATTCCATGTTCTTTACATATTTGGTTCATAAAGTGGTTTGCCAGAAGTGGAATATCTTCTTTCCTACTGTTAAGCGATGGAACATGTATTATTATAACTCCTAAACGGTGATATAAATCTTCTCTAAAATTATTATTTTTAATTTCTTTTTGCAAGTTTTTATTTGTTGCCGCAACAACTCTTACATCTACATTTATTGATTTATCGCTTCCTACTCGCGATATTTTATTTTCTTGTAATACTCTAAGAACTTTGGCTTGTGCCGAGAGGCTCATATCTCCTATTTCATCTAAAAAAATAGTTCCTTTACTTGCTTGTTCGAATTTTCCTTTTCTTTGTTTGTGTGCCGACGTAAATGAACCTTTTTCGTGTCCAAACAGTTCGCTTTCAATAAGTTCAGATGGAATTGCAGCACAATTAACCTCAATAAATGGAGCTTTATTTCGTTTACTTTTTTCGTGTAATCTATGAGCTACAAGCTCTTTGCCTGTTCCGTTTGAGCCTGTTATCAGCACACGTGCATCAGTTTCAGCAACACGGTCTACCATTTCTACGACTTTTAAAATTTCCTCAGATTCGCCAATAATCTTATATTTACGGCTTACACGTTTTTTTAATGCTTTTGTTTGTGTTATAAGTTTGCTGCGGTCGGTAGCATTTTTTATTGTTATCAAAAGTCTGTTCAGGTCAAGTGGTTTTTCTATAAAATCAAAAGCGCCTTTCTTTATAGCCTCAACAGCAGTATCAACTGTTCCATGTCCTGAAATCATAATTATCTGAACAGAAATGCCTTTTTCAATAATTTTATCTAAAACTTCAATTCCGTCTATTCCCGGCATCTTAATATCGCATAATACAATATCAAAAGAACTAACTTCGAGAATTGCAATACCTATTATGCCATTTTCGGCAAGTTCAACAGTGTGATTTTCATATTCCAAAATATCTTTCAGAGAATTTCTAATAGACCTTTCATCATCAATAACCAAAACTTTAGCCATAATATTTTTATAATTAAAAAAATTTATAATATACAAAGTTAAACAAGACAAGTTTATTTTACAAATAAATTTTAATATTTTTATTAATTTAATATGTTTTTGCGCTTAGTAATCATTAAAAAATAACTTCATGATTTGTTTTTTGTAAAATATTTATTATCTGGTGTAAACCAATTCGTAATTCATAATTTATAATTCGTAATTTACTTAGTAATGGTTAAAAAATAACTTCATGATTTGTTTTTTGTAAAATA
>JAOZMB010000089.1 GCA_029934515.1 Bacteroidales bacterium | reverse complement strand
TTCAGTTCTCATACTTAAAAAGTGATAACACAAAATTAATAATAAACAACAAAGAAAAAAATAGTTACAGAAATTTTTAATAAAATATATTTTATTAATCAATATAAATCCCAGTTACCTTTTGTATAATATTTATATAAAACAGGATTATGAATTTTATTTACTTCTGCTGTATCGCTATTGAAAAAGTTTTTTCCAAAAGAAGATAACGACAACAACGCCTCTTCGTTAATCCATTTTGTTTCGATATTATCAAATTTAATATTAATAAATCTATTCTTTAATTCGTTCTGTGAAATTTCTTGTTTGCCAATAATCCAACCCCATTCACCCATTGTAACTACGTTGTTATGAATAGCTAAGGTTGAGAACCCTGATGCTTTCATTGTTTTTTCGATACATTCAAAAGCCCTTCCAGCAAAATAAGGACTGCCTGCTTGTGTTACAATAGTTCCTGTTTTGCAAAGACGATGTTTGCAAAGCATGTAAAATTCCTGTGTGTAAAGTTTATTTAGTTCTATACTCGACGGGTCTGGCAAATCTATGATAATCAAATCGTAAAACAAACTGTCGTCTTCAACAAACTTAAAAGCATCTCTATTTACGATTCTTACTTTTTTGTTGTTTAAAGAATTATTGTTCAACTTTTTAATAATTTTATTATTTTTTGCCAAATCAGTTATCAGAGGGTCTAAATCTGTAAGAACTATTTTTTTTGTATCTTTATATTTCAGGACTTCGCGAAGCGCACAGCCATCGCCACCACCCAAAATCAATACATTTTTTATAACTCCACTTAATTTTGCAGCAGGATGCACCAAAGGTTCATGATACATTGCCTCATCGATAGTGCAGAGTTGTTGTTTGTTATTTATATATAACCAATGCTCGTTCCTCCATTCTGTAATAACAATTTTCTGATATTTGCTTTGTTCAGATAAAATAATTTTATCTTTGTATCTTTTTTGTTCGCCATGCAGAGTAATCGGTTTTGTAACAAAAATACCAAATATCAAAATTATAAATATAAATACAGATAAACTTATAAGAGAAGTTCTAATTTTTTTATGTATCTCTTTCCAAAGAATAATCAACAATAGTATCGCAACACTGAAATTTACAATACCAAGTATAAAAGGCGTATATATAATTCCGAAAAATGGAAGCCCTACAAATGCAAAAAAAATACCACCGAGCAGACTTCCATAATAATCTTTTTCAATTACAGAAGAGACATTTATCCTGAGAGATTCAAAATTTTTATTTATTCTAATAACAATAGGTATTTCCATTCCTATCAGAATACCTATAACTATACTAAAAATATAAATTATTATACCAGAATGAACTGAATATGAATATAATACAAAAACAGAAAGCGATGAGAAAGCTATCAGAAAAGATAAAAGATATTCAATATAAATAAATTTAAGTAATAATTTATGTTTTATATTTTTGCTAAATCGACTGCCCAAGCCCATAGAAAAAAGCATAACAGATACAATCATTGTCCACTGGAACACGGAATCGCCTATAAAATAACTCGCAAGAGTTGACAAATTATACTCAGCCACGATTCCAGAAAATCCAGTTGCAAAAAGTGCGAGTTTTAATACATTTGATTTTATTGTCTTCATTAATTGAATTTTGAAGTTTAAAAAGAAATTCAAAAAAACTTATGCAAGCACTTTTCTTGCGATAACAAGTCTTTGAATTTCAGATGTTCCTTCACCTATTTGTAATAAACGTTGGTCTCTGTAAAATCTTTCTATTGGGTAATCTTTCATTAGTCCGTATCCTCCGTGAATTTGAACTGCATCGTCTGCTACTTCTTTTGCTACTTCTGAGCAATATAATTTAGCCATAGCTGCTTCTTTTCCGAATGGTTTTTTATTGTCTTTAAGCCAGCACGCTTTGTATAATAGGTTTCTTGACAGTTCGACTTTAAGCGCCATATCTGCAATACGAAATGATATTGCCTGAAATTTACTTATTGTTTTTCCGAATTGTTTTCTTTCTTTTGAATATTTGATTGCCATTTCCATTGCGCCTTGTGCCAGTCCGAGTCCCATTGCGGCTATTGATAAGCGTCCATTGTCGAGTGTACTAAGCATAATTTTTGAACCTTGTCCTCGTTTGCCGAGCATATTTTCTTCTGGAACTTTGCAATTGTCGAAATATAATTCTGCTGTATCCGAAGCTCTCCACATCATTTTGCCGTGCATAGGTATAGACGTAAAACCGGGAGTATTTTTATCCACAATTATTGTAGTAAATTCTTTTCTTCTGCCTTCTATTTTTGTTATTGTTTGTGCTGTTACACCAGTTGCAAGTTCTGAGGCTCCGTTTGTGATAAAAATTTTAGAACCGTTAATTGTCCATTCTTTATTTTCCAAAACGGCATTTGTCTTTGTAGCACGTGAATCTGAACCTGCATCAGGTTCTGTAAGTCCGAATGCCCAAAGCGCGTTGCCGGTACAAAGTTTGGGTAAATATTTTTCTTTTTGCTCCTTCGTTCCGAAATAATACAATGGACCTATTCCGAGTGAGTTATGAGCCGCAAGCGTAGCCGCCTGTGAACTGTCCACACGTGCTAGCTCCTCGACAGCAATAATATAAGATAAAGTATCCAATCCCATTCCTCCATATTTTATCGGCAAATACATACCAAAAAGTCCAAGCTCTCCCATTTTTTTTGTAAGCTCTACGGAGAATTTTCCACTTTCATCTAATTCTTTTGCTTTTGGTTTTATATCTCTTTCTGCAAAATCTCTAACTGTTTGTCTTATTAGTTTTTGTTCTTCTGATAGTTCAAAGTTCATTTTATTTATTTAAAATAATTATTTATTACCAATTATCATTCATATAATTTTTATTCCCCAAACAGCAATATCATCTCTTTGTTCTTCGTTTCCCTGATATTCTTTCATTTCTTTTTCGATTATTAATTTTTGGTCTTGCAATGTTTCTTTTTTTATTTTTTCAATAAGATTAATAAATGCTGGTGTTCCGTATCTTTTTCTTGCTTCATTATTTTGGTCTATCATTCCGTCTGATGAGAGCCATAAAACATCATCTTTTTTCACTTTTATTTCCTGATTTGTAAAACGATTTTTTTTTCTTTTCCGGCTTATACCACCTATCGACCTTCTGTCTGATTTCAGGATACTTATTTTTTTATCGTTTTTTAAGAAATAAAATAATGGTCGTTTTGCACCAGAGAAGATTACATTATAATTATTTTTATCTTTCCTATCAATCCTGCACAGACATAAATCCATTCCGTCATTATTATCTGTTTTGTCTTGTCTTAGTGCTTTTTTAACTTTAATATCTAATGTTTCGAGAATTTCGCTTGGCACGACTATTTTGTTCTCAAGAACAATTTCATTAAGTAATCTATTAGCTATCAAGGACATAAATGCGCCAGGCACACCGTGTCCAGTGCAATCAATAACTGCTACAAATATTTTTTCGCATTCACCATCTTTTGCAGGTAAATATGCAAACCAATAAAAATCTCCTGAAACAATATCTTTGGGTCTAAATATAATAAAAGATTCGAAGAACATATCCATTTCACTTCTTACAGGCAGAATAGATTTTTGAATATTGTGTGCATAAATTATGCTTGAGCGTATATTTTTATTTTGAATTTCAATTTTATTATTTTGGAATTTTAGTTCTTCTCTTTGTGCTATTAGTTCTTCTGATTTTTGAATAATTTCAAATTCAGCTTTTTTAAGTTTTGTAATATCTGTGTCTATTATTATTAATTTTTCTATTTCACCGTCATCGTTAAGAATAGGTGTTAATGTTGCATGTATCCACAGATTATTTCCGTATCCTGTTTTTGCTTTAAATTCATATTTTATTGTTCCTTTATTTTCAAAACAACTTTTTATTAATTTTTTTATGTAAGGTTTTGTATTTTTACCTATTATATTTTTGCTTATATTTGTCACCAAATCTTCCAATGTGTATCCGAACATTCTTGTGAAGGCATCGTTTACCCATGTAAAATTTCCTTTATTATCTGTAATAATAATAGCGTTATCGGTTTCGCTTGCTACGATTGATAATTTTTCCAGTTCTTTATTAATAAGTTCCAACTGTCTTGTTTGTGCAATAATTT
The DNA here is from genome assembly GCA_029934515.1 of Bacteroidales bacterium. Classification (GTDB taxonomy): domain Bacteria; phylum Bacteroidota; class Bacteroidia; order Bacteroidales; family JAADGE01; genus JAOZMB01. The sequence goes on along the minus strand of JAOZMB010000089.1, from coordinate 10,259 downwards.
CTTCTTTTTGTTGGTTTATTGCAATATTTTTTTCTTTTAATTTTTTATTGATTTTTCTTTTTTTGAAGTAACCTATCAAAATAAAAATCACCAGAAATATTATTATTGACATAAGTCCAGCGAACAATAAAATTACATCTTTCTGAGTTGATATTGTCCCTTTCTGTTTTTTTACGGTTTTTTTTGTTTTCCCAAGTTCTTTTGATTTATTTTTAAGCTCTTTGTCAATCAAATAAAGTTCTTTTTTTTTGTTCTCGTGTTTTTCTTTTTGTTTTTTTATATCTTCGTCCAATTCGTAAAGGACTTTTAAATTATCCAGTAATTTTTGTTTTTGTTTATCAGACTCTCTGCTCATTGTATCTATCTTCATATTTCTGATTAAAATTTCACATTCTTTAATTTCTAATTGATTTTGTTTATTTTTATTTTCTTTTCTTTGTTTTTCAATTTCTTTCTCTTTGCCAATAATTAGGTTTTCTTTTTCTTCTAGTAATTTTTTTTGACGTTCTATTTGTAATTTTGTTTCATCTAAATGTTTCCTTTCTTTTTTCAATTTCTTTTCTGTTTCGCTGTATAATTTTCTTAGAACATCTTCTGAACCGCCGTATTTTAGTAAAGTCAATGAAAGTTTAAGGTTCATACGCTCTGCATTTTTTCCATTTATTTCGTATCTTTTACTTCCTTTATTTACAGGCAAAAAATTAATAACAGATATTTGCAAATATTTTGAGCGGTCTGTAAAAAGAAGAACAGGTTTTTCTTTAATTTCTTTAAATATCAAAGGAAGTAAGTTATTTTCACTTTTTGTAACATATAATATTTCTGTTGGAATTATATCTTCCTGTTCTCTGAACCTAATAACTTCAACACTTTTTCCTTTTATATTTCTACCGCCGTTAACAAGTTTTTGTATTTGAAAGAACTCCTTTTTTGATGAAAATACACCTATTCTAAAAACTTTAATAGAATCTTCGTTAGGCCAAACTACGCCGTATGCTATATTAAATATCCACATTGCGCGTTGCTCTTCTGGTGTTTGAGAATAAATTTTAAGATTAAAATTTATCAAAAACAGCAGAAGAATTATTATATGTATTTTGATTTTATTAAGCAATATGACTATTTTTTTTGAATAAGTTTAACTTTACCAAAGTTTTAAATCTGTAATTTTTTCTCTCGGAATATTATATGGATTATTCCTTTTAAATTCAGAATTTATTTTACGTTTTACAACTTTATTATTCTGTAAGTTCGGATTTTTCGGATTTTTTAACATTTCGATAAGTATTTTATCTACTTCTTCATAATTTTTTGCTCCTATTTGTTCCAAATCGCTGTCTGTTATTCCAAGACCATCGGTTGGCACAGCATCTATACAAGCTGTTAGTGCATCGTAATATTTTTCATTATTATAATTATTTGCCAAAAATCTTGCCATACTATAAACTTCTGTTTTCCACAAATTTTGTATCATGCCGTAATCACCAACATCGCCATGCAAAGTCCAAAAGCCAAGCAGTAGTTCTGTATAATTATCGGTAGATAAGACCATACCTTTATTTCTGGAAGCAAGTTCGTATAAATAAATCATTCTTAGTCTTGCTTTTATGTTTCCAATACGGATTTTAAAATTATAATTATTTTTGTCTGCGTTTTTATAATTTTCAACAACCGATGGTAACAAAATACTAAGTGCATTTGATAAATTTACTTCTTTAAAATCATCCGCAAAAAGTTTGCCTATTTTCTTTGCCCTATAAATTTCATCTTTTTTGTTTGTCAAAATTGTAATACTACGTGCCAAAAGTTGTATATTAATTTCATCACAAACAGGCTTTGCCAAAGCAAGTGTTAATGCGCTGTCAATGCCACCAGAGACTCCAACAACAAGCGATTTTAAATTATTTTTTAAAACATATTTTTTAAGCTCTGCTCTAATATTAAGAACAGCTTTTTTATAATTTTTTAACATTTTTGAAGTTTAAAATTTTTTAAATTTATGAATATATAGTTAGAATACAAAATTTATAGAAAAATTATAAGTTATTCCTCTTAAATTTCTATTATATTTAAAAGGGACGAAATAACCTACTTTATTATCAATAAGTATATATTTATTTTTAAAAAGTTCGGCACCAACAAAAGCCTTCAAGTATGGTAATGCTGTTTTTGATGTTTCTCCTGTTGCAAATATTCCTCCGACATTGTAACCAGTATATAAATTAAACCATTTTCTGTTTCCTCTGCCTAAATGTTTTGTGTAAAAATCTTGTCCTATTCCGAAAAAAAATAACTCCGTATATTGTAAAGAATCAGTTTCTTTTTCATCAGACATTTTTTTCAAAATTCCAAGTGTAAAATGTGTTTTACCTTTTGTAATTAAGTAATTAAGAGAATATCCCATATATCGTTCTGCTGACAAATTAGTCAAAGGAGTCTCTACAAAAAGTATTTCAGTTAATAAACCGGGCATATTTACCCAGCTAACTTTTTGGTTTGTTAGGTCAACTGTATCATCGTAAATATTTATAGATACTTTATATTTTTTATTTGTTTTAAATTCAGATAAATCTTTTTGCAGGTCAAATATATTTTTTTCTATTCCTCTGATAATTTCCCAATATTCATAATATCTTTTATCTTTTTCGTTCATCGATTTTATTTCTTTTTCGTATTCCGATTTTTTATTTTCATTGTATTTTATTTGCAGATTAATTTCATTTATTTTTTCGTTAAAATTACTTATACTAATTTTTTTACTGCTCAGAAAACCCAACTCTGTAATTAAAGTATCTAAATTGGCTTTAAAATGTTCTGATATATAAAAATCAGCCTGCATAGATTTTTTATTTTCGTCTATTCCTATTATCTCCGCCTCCGATGCTTTAACAAATAAATGCAATTTTTCTTTTGACTCATCAAACACAGAACAATAAATAATAACATCTATATTTGTCAAGAAAAAATCTTTCTTCTGTGCCGAAACACTTATTGATAATAAAAATACAATTAATAAAATATTTATCTTTTTCATGTGTGTGAATTATTTAATGAACTATTTATAAATTAAGTTTTTGCTGTATTGTAATCAACAATTATTTAAAAAACAGGTGCTGGAATTGTTAATTGTTTGATAGCATTTAGAACATACAAATCAGTCATTCCTGCAATATAATCGCATACAATAACTTTTGATTGTTTTTCTGTTTTATAAAATTCGTGCATCCTTTCTATATATTTTCCAAATGTTCTATCTAATTTTAAATTTTGTTTACGATATTTATTATAATTTTTTCCGATTTTATCAAATAGTTCCAAAAGATAATCAAATATAGTATTTATTATAATTACTGCCTGTTTTTTATATGCTCGAAGTTTTTTGTTAAGATATATTTTTTTATAATTAAAATGGTAAAGTTGGCGAAGTAAATCATATTTTTCATCGGAGAAACCAATTTTTTCATTTTCTTTTGAATTATTTATAAAATCCATTGTTAGACCGTTAATAATCTTACTGTTACTGTTACCGAGTTTTCTTTTTACATCTTCTGGAATATCATTTCTTTTAATAAAATTTGCTGTTATTGCATCTTCTATATCTCGTCCGAGGTATGCTATTTTGTCTGCAAACCTTACAACACAACCTTCATAAGAACTTGGGATAATTTTTCTATTTATAATTTTATCAAAATTTTTTATATTTTTGTCTGGTTTTAAATATTGTTCAAATTTTTCTCCATTATGACTTATAATTCCGTCTTTTACTATGTAACTTAGATTTAGACCTTTTCCATTTTTGGCAAGATATTCAACAATACGATAGCTGTTTATTTCGTGTATAAAATTATGAGAACTTCCGAGTTTTTTATTTAAAATATATTCTCCTTCGTGTCCGAATGGTGCGTGTCCCAAGTCGTGTCCTAATCCTATTGCAAAAGCTGCTTCTGTGTCAAGTTCATATCCGTATTTATTAAGTCCCAAACAGATAGTTTTGGCAATCGTTGCAACGTGCATAACATGCTCTATACGTGTGCAAACATGGTCGTTCTTGGGCGAAAAAAATACTTGTGTTTTATGTTTTAATCGTCTAAACGGCATTGAATGAATAATTGCTGTTTGGTCTCTAAAATAATCACCACGTATTTCTGGGTTAATTTTACGTGTCCGATTTAAATAAACTTCTTTTGGTAAAGGGTTTTTCATTGTTGTTATTATTATTTCGGTTGCAATTTAATAAAAAAATTAAAATATCAAATTTTTTTATTATTTTTGTGCCGTGTATGACTTAAATGACTTCAATTTTTATAATAAAAAATTGATATAAATATTCTAAAATAAATCATTATAATAAATAATTAAAGATTACCAAAAATTTTTTATAGAAATTTTTAATTAACATTTTACCAAAAAATATTACAATGAAAATAGTTATTGCTGGGGCTGGAGAGTCTGGTACATATCTTGCCAAAATGCTCTATAAAGCTAACAAAGATATCATTATTATTGATATTGACAAAGACAAATTGACATATATAGATGGTCATTTTGATTTTTTGACAATAAAAGGTTCAGCAACATCAATTGAAACTTTGCGTAAAGCGCAAATTGATAAGACAAATCTTTTTATTGCAATTACTGACAAAGAAGAAACAAATATTATTGCTGCGATACTAGCAAAGAAACTTGGTGCAAGAAAAGTTATTGCAAAAGTTGAGAATAGGGAATATTTGAAAGCTAAAAACAAGTGTTATTTTTCCGACCTTGGAATTGATTCACTTGTATATCCTGAAATCCTTGCAAGCGAAGAAATTGTAAACCTACTTAATCAGACTGGTGCAACAAAAACTTATGAATTTGCAAATGGAAAATTATCTCTTTTTACGATAAAATTAGATTCTAATGCTCCTATTTTGAATAAAACTTTGCAGGAAGTTACTCGTGAATCATCTGAGTTTGAATACCGTGCAGTTGCAATCACACGCGATGGAAAAACAATAATCCCGAAAGGTAATGATAAATTTCTAAAAAACGACCTTGTTTATGTTATTTGCAGTAATCGTAGTGTAAAAAAATTAATGGAATACTCTGGGAAGAAAAAATTCCATGTAAAAAATATTATGATAATGGGAGGAAGCCGTATCGGTTTTAAGACAGCACTACGTTGTGAAAATAAAAGTTATGTTAAGCTGATTGAACAAAGCAGAGAAAAATGTTTGAAACTTGCTGAAATACTTAAAGATACACTTATCATTCATGGAGACGGACGCGATACTGAGTTACTTATAGAAGAAGGTATTGCTGGTATTGATGCTTTTGTTGCTGTAACTGGAAGTTCAGAAACAAATATATTATCTTGCATACATGCAAAAAAACTCGGAGTCAGAAAAACTATTGCTGAAATCGAAAACCTTGATTATCTGCCTTTGGCACAACGCATGGGAATTGATACTGTGATAAATAAAAAACTAATTGCTGCAAGTCACATTTATGCTCATGTGATGACCGCACAAGTATCTTCTGTACAATGCCTAATAGAAACTGATGCCGAAATTCTTGAATATTTTGTTCCACGAAATTCAAAAATAACAAGAAAAAAATTAAAAGATTTAAAATTCCCGACAGACGCAACAATAGGTGGTATTATTAGAGGCGAAAATATTTTTATCGCAAGAGGAGATACACAAATTAAAGCAGCAGATAAAGTCGTTCTTTTTGCATTGCCAAAAGCAATTAATAAAGTTAATAAATTTTTTAAATAATTTTTCATTTTCATTTATAAAAATAAAAATCTTTTTTCTATGTTTATCTTATAAAAGATAAATTTATAAATTATTAATATCTAAAAAAACAAAAATTTTGAAAAAATTACAATTTTATATTATCGTTGTTACAGTTATAGTTTTGCTTATTGGTGCATGTTCTACTGATAAAAACACAGCTTATCGAAGATTTTATCATAACACCACAACAAAGTATAATGTTTACTTTAATGGAAACGAAAGTTTTAAAAATGGTGTAAAGAAGTTAGAAGAGCAGACAGAAAATTATACAATTTTATTGCCTATTTACAAATCGGAACGCGAAGAAAATGCAAGTGTTGCAGCATCGGATATGGATTTAGCTGTACAAAAAGCTGTTAAAGCAATAAAAACGCACTCAATAACAGTGAAACCAGAAAGAAAAAAAACGAAAAAGAGACAACGCGGATACAAACAAAGCAAAGAGCAAAAAGAATTTTATAACAAAAACGAATATAACAAATATATTGACGATGCTTATTTGCTTATTGGAAAAGCACATTATTACAAACAAGATTATCGTACTGGTATGAAATCGTTGCAACTTATTCTGAACAAATTCAGAAAAGAGCCAGTCCGTTTTGATGCAATGTTTTGGATAGCTCGTTCTTATGGCGCACTTCTTGATTTTAAAGAAACCGAAAATTATCTTGGTATGATTAGCTCGGATAAAGAACACCCAGAAGAATTAGATTATAAAATTGATATGGCTTATGCAGATATTTATATCAAACAAAAACAATACAAAAAAGCTATTGATAAATTAGTGAAAATAATAGAAAATACAAAGAAAAAAAGAAAAAAAGCTAGACTAAAATATATACTTGCGCAATTACATCAAAAATTAGATAACGGAGAAGAAGCATTGCGATTATATGCAGAAGTTATAAAAATGAACCCACCTTATGAAATGGCATTTAGTGCAAAAATCAATATGGCAAACTCGTTGAGTTCGGATTCAGAAGACGCAACAAAATTGAAAAAATCTCTTCTAAAAATGTTAAACGATGATAAAAATATTGAATACAGAGACCAAATATATTATGCGCTTGCAGAAATATCAATGAAAGAAGAAAATAAAGAACATGCAGTAGAATATTATAAATTGTCAGCAGAAACAAGTGTATCAAATGTAAATCAACAAGCGCTTTCATTTATTGCTCTCGGCGATATATATTTTGAAGTCCCTGATTATATGAACTCTGGGGCTTACTACGACAGTGCAATGAGTGTGCTTGATAAAAAATATCCTGAATATGATGTAATCTCAAAAAGAGCTGGAAATCTTAAAGAACTTATTGATAATCTAAAAATTATAACAATGGAGGACAGTTTGCAAAGAATTGCTGGAATGGACTCATCGATAATGATTTCATATATTAACGGTTTGATTCAAAAAGTAAAAGCAGACGAACAAAATCAAAGAACTGGAGGTCAAAGTAAATACGACCCATTTTCAGGAGGAGACTATAGACAAGATGATAAAAATAAAGGTAAATGGATAATATATAATCCGCAAGCTCTAAGCATAGGACGTTCTGAATTTAATAAACTTTGGGGAAAACGTAAACTAGAAGACCATTGGAGAAGAAAAAATAAAGCAATTATTGCATTCGAAGACGATGACGAAAATGCAGGTACAGACACAGCCGGACGTGTTACTGATAACAAAAAAGTTAAATTCTATTTACAAGACCTGCCATTAAACGATTCTTTAATTAAAGTATCCAATCAAAAAATTGCACAAGCACTTTTTAATGCAGGTATTGTTTACGAAAAAAAAATGGAAGATTATCCAGAAGCCGAAAAATCTTACGAAAAACTTATTGAAAAATACCCTAAAAATAGATTAGAAATTGAAACTTATTTTAATCTTTATCTTATGCACTATAAACATACAAAAAATAATTCAAGAGCTGAATATTATAGAAAAAAAATATTAAAAGAATATTCTTACAGCAAATATGCAAAAATACTTTCTGACCCTAATTATATAAAAAAATTAAAAAATACAAAGGAAAAAGTGGATATATTATACGAAAGTACATACACAGCATACAAAAATAAAGATTATGATAAAACAATAAGCGAAGCAGATAAAGCTCTCTTATTATCTCCTCAAAATGAACTTGAACCAAAATTTTGGTATTTTAAAGCACTTGCATTAGGTTGTAACGGAGAGCAAGATAAAATGAAAAATTTACTCGAAGAAATAATAGTTAAATATGAAAATAATGAAATAACTCCAAAAGCACAGGAAGTTATTGATGTGATAAATAGCGGTAAATTTGCTGAGGATTATTATACAAAAGAAGGAGATGAGTATTATTATGAAATTGTTGTTGAAAACAAAAAAGAAACTGTTGATAAAGTAAAGTTTTGGCTAACAAATTACAATGTAGATGCTTTTCCTGAAACAAAATTTGATATTAAAGAAACAAAATTTAATGATAAACAAACAAAAATATCCGTAAAATCTATGAGTAATATATCGGAAGCACAAAAATTTATTAACGGATTAATAAGTGGTTCAATATTAAAAGAATTAAAAAATTACAAGCATTTTATAATTACAAAAGAGAATTATGCTAAATTACAAAAATTGCCATTATTAGAAAAATATTTAAAATTTTACAAAGATAATTATTAAAATTTTTATTATGAAAAAAATACTCGCACTTGGACATCAGGAATTTTCGGAAGTTATAGGGAATAATTGTATTTATGTTGATAAAACAGAAACAATTTACAAACTTGTTACAGAAGGTAAATATTATTTTTTGTCTCGTCCACGTAGGTTTGGAAAGTCTCTTCTTGCCAACACTATAAAAGAATTATATCTTGGCAACGAAGAACTTTTTAAAGGTCTTTGGATTTATGATAAGTGGGACTGGAAAACAAATTATCCAGTAATTAAGATGTCGTTCGCTGAAATAGATTATGAAAAACTTGGTTTAGAGAAAGCTATAAATTTAGAATTAAGCAAAATAGCAAAAAAGTATAAAATAATTCAGGAAATGCCAACAGTAGCTACTAAATTTGGAGAACTAATAGAAAAATTATCTAAAAAAGAACAGCTTGTAATAGTAATTGACGAGTACGACAAACCGATTATTGATTACATGGACGACATGAAACAAGCAGAAGAGAATCGTAAAATATTGAAAAACTTTTATTCTGTATTAAAAGATTCTGATAAATATATAAAATTTTTATTTATAACAGGAGTATCAAAATTTAGCAAAGTTTCAATTTTTTCGGACTTAAATAATCTAAGTGATATTACAGTTGATGAAAATTTTTCACAAATTGTTGGCTGGACAAAAGAAGAAATAGTAAAATATTTCCCAGAATATATTGAAGATGTTGCAGAGAAATATAAAGAAGTTTTTCCAGATATTATGGCTGAAATAAAAAAATGGTACAACGGTTATTCTTGGGACGGCAAGACTTCTGTTTACAATCCTTGGTCATTGATGAGTTTTTTTAAGACCAGAGAATTTGGTAATTATTGGTTTGATACTGGAACTCCTACATTTTTGACTGAGCTTATTAAGAAGCGTAGATTTAACCCTTTCGAACTTGAGAATAAAGTTATTCCGAGTCTGGCTCTTAACAAATACGAAATAAAAAGTATGACTTTGTTGCCTCTTTTATTTCAAACAGGATATTTAACAATAAAAAATAAACCGCTTGGCAAAAGAATTATCACGCTTGGATATCCGAACTTCGAAGTCGAAGAGGCATTTACTCTTTTTTTGTTATCAAAACTTACACTTGATAAAATAGACAGAACTTCAATAATTTTGTATAATATTGTAAATACTTTTATTGACAATAAAATTGAACTTTTTATAAAATATATTAGCATTTTATTAAAAAATATTTCTTATAATATTGTTGACTCAGACAGAGAGAATTATTTCCATTCAATGTTTTTTCTTATTATGAAAATGACTGGTTTTGATATTGAAGTAGAAATAGAAACGATAAACGGCAGAATAGATGCTGTTGTAAAAACTGATGATAATATTTATATTATTGAATTTAAAGTAAACCTGTCAGCAGACAAAGCAATACAACAAATTAAAGATAAAAAATACGCTCTAAAATACGCAAACGATAAAAGAAATATTTATTTGATTGGAATTAATTTCGACACTTATAAAAAAGAAATTGAAAACTGGAAAATGGAAAAATATTTAAATTAATCAAACAATAAAATTTTTATTATGAAAAAAATACTTGCACTTGGGCATCAGGAATTTTCAAAAGTTATAGGTAATAATTGTATTTATGTTGATAAAACAGAAACAATTTACAAACTTGTTACAGGAGGAACATATTATTTTTTATCTCGTCCACGTAGGTTTGGGAAGTCTCTTCTTGCCAATACAATAAAAGAGTTATATCTTGGCAACGAAGAACTTTTTAAAGGTCTTTGGATTTATGATAAGTGGG
>JAOZMB010000088.1 GCA_029934515.1 Bacteroidales bacterium | reverse complement strand
AAACAAACAAATTTTAAATGATAAATTTAACAATTACAAATTTGCAAATTATAAAGAACAAGTAATTAATTTAATAAAAAAAATAACAACTGTATCAATAGAAACGATGAAGATAATTAAACAAATGGATCTTAGTACATGATAATTTTGAAAAATTTTATTAAATATATAAATTTCATATCTTTGTAAAAAACTTATGATTTATTTTTTGTAAAATATTTATTATCATGTGTAAACCAATTCGTAATTTCCTAATTATATTATTTATTTAAATATCAATGCTTAAAATCAGAATATCCGCTGTTTCTTATCTAAATACACTTCCATTTATTTACGGAATTGAGAACTCATTATTACTTGAAGGAAAATATATACTCGAAAAAGATATTCCATCTATATGTGCCGAAAAATTAATAAACAATACAGTTGATTTAGGTTTAATTCCAGTCGCCGAAATTTACAAAGTAAAAAAAGCTCAAATCGTTTCTGATTATTGTATAGGTGCATACGGAAAGGTTAAAACTGTCTTGCTTGTAAGCGATGTTCCTTTGTTTAAAATAAAAACAGTCTTGCTTGATTATCAGTCAAGAACATCAATTAGACTTGTACAAATATTGGCACAAAAATATTGGAAAACTAAGATGAACTTTATTTCAGCAAAAATTAACTTCGAAAAAGAAATATCCGGTAATACAGCTGGAGTAATTATAGGAGACAGAACATTTAACATGAATAAAAAATATAAATATATATTTGATTTATCCGAAGAATGGACAAAATTTACGAAATTACCTTTTGTCTTTGCTGTTTGGGTAGCCAACAAAACATTAAATAATGATTTTATTTCCAATTTTAACAAAGCTTGTAAATTTGGATTGGATAATATCAACGAGCTTGTAAAAAAATATTTGTTCAAACATTATATTTCAAACATAGAACTTGAATATTATTTAAATAATAATATAAATTATTTGTTAGATGAAAAAAAAATAAAAGGAATGAAAAAATTTTTAAATTTTGAAATATGAAGTTTTTATTTTATACAAAAAAAGCCAGCCAACAGAATCTTTAAAATAATGATGGCGAGCTAATATTTTATATATTCTAATAATTACTTGCCTTTAAATTGGCGTAATGCTGTATTTAATTTAGGAACAACATCAAGAACGTCTCCTATTATTCCGTAGTCGGCTGCTTCGAATATAGGTGCATCGGCATCTGTATTTATTGCAACTATTACTTTTGAACCGTTAACTCCTGCAAGGTGTTGCACGGCACCCGAAATTCCAAGAGCTATATACAAATCCGGAGCCACGACTTTACCTGTTTGACCTACATGTTCGTGATGTGGTCTCCATTCGAGGTCGGAAACAGGACGAGAACAACATGTAGCGGCATTGAGTATCTCAGCCATTTCTTCGACCATCTTCCAGTTCTCTGGACCCTTTAATCCACGACCACCAGACACAAGAACATCTGCATCGGTAACAGATAATTTTCCAGTATTCATTACAGTTTTTATTGGTTTTGCATTGTACAAGCCAGCAGGAATATTTACATCAAAATTGCTAATCGAAATTTCTGTTTCCGATTCAATTACTTTGTAAGAATTTTGTGTAAGCGTAAGCACTTTAATATCTGTACTTATAACAAAATCTACTGTTACTTTTCCAGAATATGCTTTTTTTCTGACCGTAAATGGTTTAATACTTGACGGTAAATCAACAACTCCTGGTGCTAATCCAGCATTTAATTTTACGCTTATATTTGGTGCAATTGCTCTTCCCGATGGATTATTTCCAAATATTATAACTTCTGCTTTTACAGCTTTTGCAGCCTGCTCTATTGCCACAGAATATGCCTTGACCGAGAAATCATTAAGTTCAGAGTTCTTAACGACAAGAACTTTCTGTACTCCATATTTGCCAAGTTCGTTCAGTGCGTCAATCGAAACTTTTCCAATCGTAATTGCAACAACTTCTGTTCCTGTTCTTTTGGCTATTTCGTTTCCGTATGAGGCAAGTTCAAAAGTTGATTTTTTAAATTTGCCTTCAAAATTTTCGGTATATATTAATATTGACATTTTTTAAATTTTAAATTTATTATTATTTTGTTATCTTATGAATTTGTTGGCTATTAATTTTTATCTTTTAAATAATTTTAGCCTCCTCGTGTAACAATGTTACAAGTTCCTGAACATTGTCGGCTTGTACCATTTTACATTTAGGTTTTGCATCTGGCAGATAAAATGTTCCTGTTTTTGTAGCTTGTTCTTGTTCAAAAGCTGGCATAATTTTCAATTTTTTACGTCTTGCCATCATAATTCCTCTCATGTTTGGTATTTTTGGTTCATGTGCAAATCCTTTTCCGGCACTTGTTACAAACGGAAATTTAGCTTCTATAATTTCTCTTCCTCCATCAATTTCTCTTTCAATTACAGCTTTATCATTTATTATTTCAAATTTTGAAGCTCCCGAAACAGAATCGATGTCAAGAAATCCAGCAATCATTCCGTCAACTTGTCCGCCGTTGTAATCAATAGATTCTTTGCCTGTAACAACCAAATCATAGTTTCCTATTTTAAAAACCTCTGCAATTTGTTTCGCTACAAACATTGCATCAGTAGGCTCCGCATCAACTCTTACAGCATCGTTTGCTCCCATAGCAAGAGCTTTACGAAGAGTAGTCTCTGTCTCTTTCTGTCCTACATTTACTACTGTAATATGTAAACCGCCTATTTCGAGTAGCCTTGTAAGGGCAAGCTCTTCGTAAGGACCGATAATATATTGAATATCAGTTGAGTCAAATTTTGTATTATTATTTGTAAATTTGATTTTTGAGGTAGTATCCGGTACGTGTCCGATACAAACTAATGCTTTCATATTTTAAAAATTTTGTATTAAAAAATTACTATGCAAACATAATAATTTTTAATTAATATTATACAAAATATGTTGTAAAACATAAAAAAAGACAAAAATATATACTTTGAATTGTTCGTTCTTATTTAAATATATTTAAATAATTTTTTGGTCAAAAAATATTGTAATATATTGTATAACAAGAATTTAAGTAACAATTTTGATTATTGATATTTTAATTTTGAATAGTCCTATAAATATTTTGAATTATAAAAAATTATATTTGAGTAATAAAAAAGTATGTAAATTTAATGATTAATATTACTTTTGCGTTCAATCTAATTAAAATTAGATTTTAAAGGTACAATAGTTCTAAACAATTAATATTAATATTAATTTTATTTTTTGAATTATCAAAAATTTATGATTTTTTTTATTATAAATTATGTACTTTTACAATCCGTTTAAATATTAACGGCATATTTCACCATATAAATTTATTATTTTGTTCGATATTTTAATAAGATATATTGGAAAATACCTTTTTTTAGTATTCTTACAGGTTACCGTTTTAAACAATGTTCATCTGAGTAGTCTTGGGATAACACCTTATGTTTACGTTGTATTTATCCTTTTATTACCATTTGAAACGCCTCGTTGGTTACTGTTGGTATTTGCTTTTGTTTTAGGATTATCTGTTGACGTATTTGATGATACCGGTGGAGCGCATGCTGCTGCCGTTCTTTTTGTTGCTCTTCTTAGAACCTTTATTATAAGAATAATAAGACCTCGTGATGGTTACAAAACAGATGATTTGCCAAGAGTTTCTTATCTTGGGATAAATTGGTTTATTAAATACACCTTAATATTAGTATTTATTCATCATCTAATTTTCTTTTATCTCGAAATTTTTAGTTTCGAAGGTTCGCTAATAACATTCTTGAAAATAATTTTAAGCACTTTTTTCTCATCTATAATAATAGTTCTTAGTCAGTTTTTAATTTATAGAAAATAATTATTTTGGAAATAAAAAAAATCATATTAAGTTTCATTGTTTTATTTACTGCTCTATCTTATATAGTTAAATTATATTCTATTCAGATTGTAGAATCGAAATATAAATTATCAGCCGATAACAATGCTCATCGTTATGTAACCCAATACCCTGCAAGGGGGACTATCTTTGACCGTAACGGTGAGATGCTTGTTTTCAATCAAAATGTTTATGACCTAAAAGTAATTCCCAAAAGATTAAGTGCATTTGATACTTTAAAATTGTGTGAACTAACAGGAATATCAAAATCTAAGCTAATTGATATTCTGAATATAAAACAATCTCGTTATAAAACTATTACTATATTAAAACAAATTCCTTCTGAGCAGTATGCCGTTTTACAGGAATATCTTTACAGGTTTCCAGATTTTTATATTGAGACGCGTTCAGTGCGAGTATATCCCAAACCAATAGCTGCACATTTGCTTGGTTATATAGGCGAAGTAAATGAAAAAGGATTAGAACAGGATAAGTATTATCGTATGGGAGATTTTACAGGAATAACAGGAATAGAAAAATCTTATGAAAAAGAACTGCGAGGCAAAAAAGGAGTAAAAATATATCTTGTTGATGTACACAATAGTATTCAAGGCAAATATAAAAACGGCAAATATGACACTGTTGCTATTGCTGGACACAATTTAATATCTTCAATTGATGCCAAATTACAGGAATACGGTGAACAGTTGATGCAAAATAAATTAGGCGGAATTGTTGCGATAGAACCAGCAACGGGTGAAATTTTAAGTTTTGTATCAAGTCCGAGCTACGACCCTAATCTTTTTGTTGGTAGGAAGCTATCCAAGAATTACAACAAGGTTGCGAATCGTGAATACAGACCACTATATAATAGAGCATTAAAATCACAACAACCTCCCGGTTCGACATTTAAACCAGTAGCGGCATTAATAGCTATGCAGGAAGGAGTGATTGATGCCAACACTGTAATGAATGTAAATGGATACAACACAGGCACACACATTGTCAATGACCATATCAGCGGTGCCGTCAATCTCCAGATGTCTATCCAATATTCAAGTAATGCCTATTATTGTCATGTATTGAAAAGAACATTAAATGATGAAAAATTTAATTCAATTGATGAAGCATATTCAAACTGGAAACAACACCTTCATTCTTTTGGTTTAGGGGTTAAACTCGGTACCGACATAGCTTATGAGAGTAAAGGTCTAATATATCCTGCAAGTTATTTTGATAAATATTATGGAAAAGGACACTGGAACCATAATACAATAATTTCGCTTTCCATAGGTCAAGGAGAACTTGGCTTTACAACTCTTCAGTTAGCAAACATGACTGCAACAATTGCAAATAAAGGTTATTTTATAACACCGCATATAATTAAAAAAATTACTGGAAAGAAAATTGATCCCAAATATAAGCACAAAAGATATACAAAAATAAAAGAAGAACATTTCTACCCGATAATCGATGCAATGGAAAAGGTTGTTTACGCTGGAACGGCAAGGAGAGCTTTTATACCTCATATTTCTATTTGCGGTAAAACTGGAACTGCACAAAATCCACACGGTGACGACCATTCCATTTTTATTGCATTTGCACCGAAATATAGACCTAAAATTGCAATAGCTGTATATATTGAAAACGGCGGTTATGGTAGCACATGGGCTGCACCAATAGCAAGCCTGATGATTGAAAAATATTTAACAGATTCAGTAACTCGTCATAAATTAGAAACGAAAATTTTGGAAGGCGATTTGATATCAGATAAGAAATAGGAAACTGGAAATTTATGGTTATTTACTTACTTATTCAGAGCCTAATATTAAACAATTAATTAACAAAACATGCAAACTTGCAATGATAAATAAAGGAATAATATTAAAAATCGACTGGCTGACAGTATTTATTTATCTTCTTCTTGTTTTATTTGGTTGGGTAAATATTTACTCTTCTGTTTATAACGAAGAACATAAAAGTATTTTTGACATAAGCCAAAGATATGGTAAACAATTGTTATGGATTATTATTGCCTTTGCCATTATTATTTTTATTTTTTTAACTGATAGTTATATAATTTCATCTCTTTCCTATTTTATCTATGGGATCACCATCTTAATGTTAATTTTGGTTTTTTTTCTTGGCGAAGCAACACACGGCTCGCATTCATGGTTCAAAATAGGTGATTTTAAGATACAGCCTGCCGAGTTTGCGAAGTTTGCGCTTGCACTTGCTGTGTCTAAATATATGAATAAAGAAAATTTTGAACTAATGGATTTGCGTAATTTTGCAACAGTTACAGCCTTTATTTTATTACCTTTTTTGTTAATATTGCTTCAAGGCGATGCTGGTTCTGCTTTGGTTTTTATTGTATTCATTCTTGTTTTATATCGCGAAGGTTTACCTTTTATGTTCCTTTTCATATTATTTCTTACAATAATATTTTTCATATTACCTTTTAAATTTGAGCTTTACGGAATTTTTCTTTTTTTTACGGCTATAAGTATACTATTTTTTTTATTAATAAGTAAAAAGTACAAAGAGACTTTAAAAATATTTTTAATATTTATAGGTATAAATTTAATAGGAATTGCTGTTTTGCTTTTTAATGTTGCAGAAATTCCATTTCACTTGATTATTTCTGTATCTACAATAATTGCGTCTATAATAGCAATATTTTATTCTTTAAAAAAGAGAATAAATTCAGCCTTAATAATTGCTGTAATACTAATAAGTTCTGTATTTTATGTTTACTCTGTTGATTTTTTATTTGATAAGCTTGGTTCTCATCAGCAAAAAAGAATACTTGTATTTCTTGATATTATTCAGGATACAAAAGAAGCTGGTTATAATATTAATCAATCCAAAATAGCGATAGGTTCAGGCGGTTTGACTGGCAAAGGTTTTTTAAAAGGAACACAAACAAAATATAATTTCGTGCCAGAACAGGAAACAGATTATATTTACTGTACAGTCGGCGAAGAATGGGGTTTCGTAGGGTCGGTATCAGTTATTCTAATTTTTACTTTACTAATTTTTAGAATTGTGTTTCTTGCCGAGAAGCAACGTTCTACATTTGGCAGAATATATGGATATTCAACGGCAGCAATATTATTTTTTCATTACGGTATTAATATTGCGATGACAATTAATCTTGCGCCTTCCATAGGAATACCTTTGCCTTTTTTTAGTTATGGTGGCTCATCGTTAATTGCATTTACAATATTACTTTTTATTTTTTTGAAAATAGATACATCAAGAAACGAAATTTTATAGAATTTTTGTAAACAGAAAATTTTTTTATCAATATATTATACAAAAACTTAATGAACTATTTAACGTGAACAACTATAACTTTTATTTTTCATTTAATTGTTAAATATTTCTTAATTCATCAATCAAATAAGTAATCGTTAAAAAATAACTTTTTGATTTGTTTTTTGTAAAGTACTTATTATCAGGTGTAAACCAATTCGTAATTCGTAATTTATAATTCATAATTTACTAAGATGGAATATTTCGATAATTTTATTGAATATTTACCTTACATAGCAATACCTTTTATTAGTGGTTTTGTTGGTTGGGGGACTAACGTTCTTGCATTAAAGATGACATTTTATCCGATTGATTATATTGGGATTCGACCTTTTGGTTGGCAGGGAATTGTTCCTTCCAAAGCAAAAAAAATGGCTACAATTTCTGTCGATTTAATGGCTGATAAACTTATAAATATTAAAGAGCTTTTCGACAGATTAGACTCTTCAAAAATATCTGAATTAATGGAACCCGGAATGAATAGACTAACAAAAAAAATTGTTAATGAAATAATAGAATCGCAGGTGCCGTTGCTAAAAAGAACAATCCCAAATAAATATAAACAAAAAATTTATGCTAAAATAAACGAAGAAATACCAGATATAATTAGCCGACTTATGACAGATATTAAAGAAGAAATAAGAGAATTATTAGACCTAAAAGCACTTGCAGTATCTGTACTGATTAATGATAAAAAATTAATAAACAAAATTTTTCTTGAAGTTGGAAGTAAAGAATTTAAATTTATAGAAAAATCTGGTTTCTATTTTGGTTTTCTTTTTGGTATTATTCAAATGATAATTTTCGTTTATTATAATCCATGGTGGGTACTTCCTGTTGCGGGAATATTGGTTGGTTATGCTACTAATTTTCTTGCTATGAAAATGATTTTCCGTCCTGTTAATCCTATAAAATTTTTTAGATTTACAATTCAGGGTTTGTTTTTTAAAAGACAAAAAGAAGTAGCACGAGTATATTCAAAAATTATTACAGAAGAGATATTGAACATAGAAAATTTATTTGATTTCATAATAAGAGGACCAGATACGAGACAAATTACAAAAATTCTGCATAAACATATTAGTTTTTTGGTAGATAAAATAGCGGAGTCATACAAAATGATATTAAGTACAGATATGGGAAAAGCTAAGTTGGATATTATAAAAAATATTTCTGTTTATAGGATTAAGGAGGAATTACCAGTAGAGATAAGTCCTATTTACGAATATTCTGAAAAAGCTATCAGACTTTGTGAGACTATGCGTTCTAAGATGTCAGCTCTTTCGTCTTCCGAATTTGAGAATTTTTTACATCCTGTATTCGAGGAGGACGAACTAAAATTAATAATAATAGGAGCTATACTTGGCGGTTTGGCTGGACTTGCACAATATTTCATATTTTTTTATTGATATAGTTGTACAATAAAATATAATAATAAAAAACAAACCTCTGTGTTAATACCAAAAGCATAAAAATATTTAAGTATTGAAAATCAAGGAATTACTATTTTGAAAAAATAGAGAACTAAGAACTAACAACTAACAACTAACCACTAACAACTATTTTAATGTTTGTCGTTTTGTTTTATTATTTTTGAATCTCCGAGTTTTTTTCTCATGTGTGTATCTGCTTCTGTGTTCATCATGTCGTGGTAGTCATGTATTGTAAGTTTTCCGTCCATAAAAGCTGCTGCCATAGCTTTTTGCACTTTTTCTTCTGCTTTTAGCAAGTTTGTTTTTGCTGTTTCTGCGTCTGCATGTGCTCTTTCTATTTGTAGTTCGGCGTGTACATCTTTTCCAACATTAATTTCAGAAACGTCAACAGATACTACATCATAAGCTGTTCCTTCGCCAAGGTTTTTGACTTCTACTTTATCGGCAAGCAGGAACGGATTTTCCAACACATCGTAATGCGAAATAGCATGACCTATTTCTGTGGCAAGGCTCTCGTCAATTCTTGCTAATACTGTTTCTTCTACGGCACCTCCTATATAATTTTTCAAGTTTGCTCTTAGTGAGAGTTTGAGTTTCATAAATAATTGGATACCGTCTTTTGCGACCCCAACTACCGATGGTGTTTCAACGACCTTTGGGTTTACTGCTTCCGAAACAGCTTTTTTTACGTCGATACCGGCAAGGTCTATAGATGCGATATTTTGGAAAGTTACATCATCAATCGATGCTTCTTTTGCGGCTATATAAGCATCTACTGTTTTAGCAACATTCCCGTTTGCCAGATAATGTTCGCGCAACTCGTTGATTGTAAATTCTTTATGTTTGGCGTTGTGAGCTGTTATTAAGGCTTCTACAATAAGTAATACATCAACATTTGAAAGATAATCAGAAGCAAGTTCATTTAAAGTAAGATCTATTCCAGCATTTTTTGCAGTTATTTGAGCATGAATTACTGTTTCGACATCTACCTTTGCCAAAGATTGTGCGGCAAGGTCGTTAAAAGGAATTTCTATACCAGCATTTGTAGCTCTAATTGATGTATTTACAATTTTTACAACATCAACTCCAGCAAGGTATTTTTCCATCATATCTTTTACAGATAAAGTTAGTCCCGAGTTTTTTGCTTTAATCATGGTTCTTAAAATCAACGGCTGCGGAATTCCCTGTAAACGCATTTTTGCAAAACGTACCCAACCCGGTTTTATTCCTGAAAGACGAGCTTCGTACCATAATTTTAAAGGTACAAAATACCAAAAAAATAATGGCAGTAAAATTCCTAAAACAATAAAAAAAATAAGAAAAAGCCAAAAAACAACAGCACCTGATTTTTCGTCTTCATTATTTTCGTCTTCATTGTTTGGAATTATTTCGGCATCTGTTTCAATTGTATCAGTATCCGTTTCTTTTTCAATTTCATCTGTATATGTTTCATCTGTTTCATTTGTATAAATTTCATCTGCATTATCCATTGTCTCTACGCCATCGTTATCAGGAGGAATTGTATTATCATCAGAATTACAGGAAAAAAATAATAATCCTACAAATAGTATTATGATTATTTTAAGTTTAATTTTCATTTTTGTATAAATATTTTTAATTAAAATGTAAAAAGTTTTTTACTTTGCATTTTTTAACAAAGGTAAATATATTTTTAACAAAATGTCAAAATTATTTATTATTCCTACTCCAATAGGCAATTTAAAGGATATAACTTATAGAGCTGTTGAGGTTTTGAAGAGTGTAAACTTAATACTTGCCGAAGATACCAGAAAAACATCAATACTTTTGAAACATTATAATATAAAAAATAGTTTACGAACTTATCACAAATTTAATGAACACAGAACTACTGATAAAATTGTAAACCAGATAAAAAGCGGACAAACAACGGCGCTTGTAACAGATGCTGGAACACCGGGAATATCAGACCCTGGATTTTTGCTTGTTCGTGCATGTGTTCAGGCAGATATCAAGATAGAGACACTACCTGGGGCTACTGCTTTTGTTCCAGCGCTTGTTAATTCTGGTTTATCTTGCGATAAATTTTTTTTTGAGGGTTTTTTGCCACACAAAAAAGGAAGACTTAAACGTCTGAAAGAACTAAAAAACGAAGAAAGAACAATGGTTTTTTATGAATCGCCTTATAGACTTATGAAAACATTAAAACAGTTTGCCGAACATTTTGGAACAAATCGTAAAGCATCGGTGTCGAGAGAACTTAGCAAAATTTATGAAGAAAATATAAGAGGAAAATTATACGAAATTATTGAATATTTTGAAAATAAAAAAATTAAAGGCGAAATTGTAATTGTCCTTGCTGGAGAAGATTCATAAATATTAGATTTTAATTCTAAGTATCTATAAAAATTTTTCACCTTTAAATATAAATTTTAACTTATATGTTTTTTGTGAACATCGATTCCCCAAAACATATATATAAGGTGTTCTAATGTTTTTAATATTTCAATCATATAATCATTTACTGCTTTTACGCTGCCGGGAAGAGTATAAATTTGTGCTGTTCCTATAATCCCAGCTATTCCTCTGCTAAGTACAGCATTTGGAATTTTCATTCCGTATTTAACTCTTATAAGTTCCATTATACCGGGAATTTCCTTATCAATCATTGGTTTAATTGTTTCAGGAACAATATCTCTCGGAGAGATGCCAGTACTTCCAGTTGTAAATATCAAATCTACATTATTATTTTTGGCAAGTAATATTTTTTCCTGCAATAATTTTGCTTCATCTGGAATAATACTGTAATCTGTTTCAAAACTCCATCCTTTATTATTCAGGTAATTTTCTACAAAATTTTTTATAACAGGTCCACTTAAATCTTCGTATTCGCCTCTACTTGCACGGTCGCTCAAAGTAATAACAATAATTTTAAGTTTCCGTATTTTTTTTATATTTTTATAATTATATTTGTTCATTTTTAAAATTTTATTTTTTTTTGCAAAGTTAAATAATTTTTTATTTAATTTCGTGTGGTTCTTTAATATTTTTTACAATAGAAAAATCAAATTATTCAATAATCTAAAAATATCAATATAAACTATGAAAACAATCATAATAATAATTATTGCTATTATTGCAGCTCTTGCTATTGTCAAACTTGTAACAAAAAATATTATTAAAGTCCTTGCAATAATTGTTGTTCTTATCGGTCTATTATTATATTTATTTGTTGTTTTTGGAAGCGATGAAAAAATTAAATTTAAAGATGTTTTAACAGAATATTCCATTGATGATTTACAAAATATATATTGTAAAGAAGGAGTTAGTTATCCCGATTCTATTAAATGTAAATGTATTATTAAGCATATTAACGATGATTTACATTCAAGGTTCTCAAACAGTGAAATTAACAAACTAAAAAGTAAGAGATTAAAACTTGCCGTAGAAATACTTAAATCTTACAACAATAAGAAAAGTATTATTAAAGAAGACCTAAAAAGAAACAATGCTTTACATCTATTGGACGATTTCAAAAAAGAAATTTTTAAAAAGTAAAGTAAGTAATCATTAAAAAATAACTTTATGATTTGTTTTTTGTAAAATATTTATTATTATGTGTAAACCAATTCGTAATTTACTAACTGGAAAAGACATGTGAAAATTTTACGGACAAACTTGGAATTTTTATTATTTGTCTCCACTACACACAAAACTAATCTCTCATCATTAATTTTAAAATTTAGACTAATATGAGCATTAAATTGTATTTTTTTCGTAAAATAAGCATTTTGAACCTTTTTTAATTTATATATTTACTAAAAAATTTCTATTTACATGTAGAAATTGGAAAAATAACATTTGTATTTCAACATATATAAACAAAATCATATATTTAACAATAAACCAAATGCAAAAAATATTTAATTTTTTTCTAAAAAATTTTAAACCAAAATCAATAATAGACTTACAGAAAGCAAAAATACTTCTTGTTGTTGACCTTGTCGGCATTTTATTTCTTAGTATTCTTATTGTTGTTTATTTCATGCTTAATAATTACATATTAGCATTTGAGACTTTTTTAGTTTTGTTACTTGCTGTTGTAATATTACTTATAATTAAGAGTGGTAATATTTTGCTTGCATACAATATTAGTGCATTTGCTTTATGTTTAATAAATTCGTTAAAATTAATTTTTAATTTCAGTAATTCTCCAGTTTTTAATTATTTTATGGACGAATTTTATGTATCTTTTTTCATAATTGTGTTCTCTATGTTTGCATCTCACAGGATGTTTGTTATAAATTTTACTATTATAATATCAAGTTCTATAATTGCTCTTGTCCTTACACGCTCTCAATTACCTGAAAATATTAATAGTTATGTAGATGCAAGCCTTCCTATTTATTTTACAATGCTTACTATTACATTTATATTAACATATTTTTTCACAAAATTTATAGATACAGCTGTAAAAAATATATCTAAGAAATCAATTTTAATAGAGTCTCAAAATATTTCGATGCAAAAAATGATTAATAGTATCAAAAAAAGTTCATCCGAAATTGCTAGAGCGAGTTCTCAATTATCATCAATATCTCAACAAGTAACACAAAATGCTGGCAAACAGGCAGTAGCTACCGAAGAGATATCATCAGCAATAGAACAAATGCTTTCAGAAATAATTTCAAATACCAAAAGAGCAAGTCGTACAAGCGAAATAACTACAGAATCGACAATAGAAATGAACCAAAACAATAAACTTTTTTTACAAACTACGATGTCGGTTTTCGAAATTAGTAGAAAAGTTTTGTTAATTAAAGATATTGCATCACAAACCAATATATTGTCATTAAATGCCTCTATTGAAGCTGTACGTGCAGGAAGTGCAGGAAAAGGTTTTACAGTCATTGCTCGTGCAATTAGAAAACTCTCCGACAGTGTTAAAATCACATCTGAAGAAATAAGTGAACTATCTGAAAAAGGGCAAAATATATCAAAAGTTGCTAACGAAAAACTTGAAATGTTGATTCCAAGAATTATAAAAAGTGCAGAGCTTGTAAACAAAATAGTAAGCTCAAGCCGTGAACAACAAATTGGTGTAGAGACAATAAATAATTCAATAAATCAACTAACAGAAATTACAAACGAAAATTCATCATCTGCAGAAGAAATGTCAGCATCAGCAGAAGAATTATCTATACAGGCAGACATTCTAAATCAAATAATATCAAACTTTAAAATCAAATAAAAAAAATATTTTCAAATTTACTTTTATTTATTTTTTACTTTTCAATACCTTCGCCAAAAATAGTTTTTTTTTCGCTTTTTTTATTTTAATTTATGCTCTTGATTTATTGTTTATTAAGCCTATCGCCAATATTTCTTTCAAATCATCATCAGAATTAAAAATAGCCATTGTATTTTTATTGCCAATTTTTAATATCTTAGCGATATACATATCAGCTGTAAATAAGGCTTTTAAGTCATTTATACTCAATTTTTTATTTTTAAAATAAGTTCTATATTTCAATAATAAAATTTTTGATAATAAAGTCATAAAAAGAGACAAATTTATAGCATTTCTCAGCTGCTCTTTCTTAATATTTTTGAAGTCAGATAAACCAAAAAATTGTTTTGCATCTCTGAAATTAAATTCTATTTGAAATCGCAAAGAATATATATCTATAATTTTTTGAGCTGATAATTCCAAGTCATTTGAAAATAATATAATATTTTTCTTTTTTCCAGTTTTTCTATTTACACGTACAATTATTACAACATTTAATTTATCCCTGAATTTTTTATGTAGCACTTTTGTTTGATAAACATAAG
>JAOZMB010000010.1 GCA_029934515.1 Bacteroidales bacterium | reverse complement strand
ATACAGATAGATATGAAATAGAGCAATATTGTCTGAAATCTACTGGAATATATACACATAACAAAACTTATGGTATGTACGAGACCATAAAAAGTTTTGTTATTGAAGGATTTCAGGCACCTGTAAATGCTGTTTTTTTCTATGATGCATTAGATAATTTTTTGTTCGGAACATTAGAAAAAAGAATAGAAAAACACGCAGAAGAATTAAAAATTAAAGATAAGAAAATAGAACAACAGAAAAAAGAGTTGTTACAAAAGGATAGAAAAATAGAACAAGATGGTAGGAAAATGAAAGAAAAAGATAGGAAGATAAAAGAAAAAGATAGGAAAATAGAACAGCAACAAAGAGAGCAACAACAACAGCATGAGCTGATAAAAGAATTACGAAAACAAATCAAAGACTTTCAATTGTGGAATAAATAATAGGTAATCAAATTTAAATAATAAATTTAATGCAAACAAACAAAAAATATTTCGCTCACAGTACGGCAGTTATAGATGATAATTGCAAAATAGGGGACGGAACTAAAATATGGCATTTTTCACATATTATGTCAAATTGTGAAATTGGAGATAATTGTAACATCGGACAAAATGTTGTCGTCTCGCCTGATGTAAAACTTGGAAAAAATGTTAAAGTTCAAAATAATGTTTCAATTTATACTGGAGTTATTTGCGAAGACAATGTTTTTCTTGGTCCTTCTATGGTTTTTACAAATGTTACAAACCCACGAAGTGCTATTGTTAGGCGCGGAGAATATGAAACAACTCTTGTAAAAAAAGGCGCTTCGATAGGCGCAAATGCTACAATCGTATGCGGAAATAATATTGGTGAATTTGCTTTTATTGGCGCAGGTGCTGTTGTTACGAAATACATTAAACCTTATGCTCTTGTGGTTGGGAATCCAGCAAAACAAATAGGCTGGATGAGTAAATATGGACATCGATTAAATTTTGATGAAAATGGATATGCTGTTTGTCCAGAAAGCGACGAAAGATATAAACTTGAAAATAACAATGTTACAGCTATTTAATTTCTGAAAATAAATAATATTAATATAATAATTTATAATTTTATGAAAAATTTTGCTTTGATAGGTGCAGCTGGTTATATTGCTGTGCGGCACATGGAGGCTATAAAAAATACTAATAATAATCTTGTTGCTGCGCTTGATAAATTTGACAGTGTCGGAATTATTGACAGTTATTTTCCTAATGCAGATTTCTTTACTGAGTTTGAGAGATTCGATAGACATATTGATAAGCTAAGACATAACAAAGAACCAAAAATAGACTATGTAAGTATTTGTACGCCAAATTATTTACATGACGCACACATACGTTTTGCATTAAAACAAAATGCAGAAGCTATCTGTGAAAAACCGATGGTGTTAAATCCTTGGAATGTTGATGCTTTGCAGAAGATAGAAGAAGAAACAGGAAAAAAAATAAACAATATATTGCAATTGAGATTACACCCGAATATAATAAAATTGAAAAAAGAAGTCGAAGAAGCTCCGAAAGATAAAATTTTTGATATTGACCTGACATATTTAACATCACGAGGAAAATGGTACTTCACAAGTTGGAAAGGAGATATTCAAAAATCAGGTGGAATTGCAACAAATATAGGTGTTCACTTTTTTGATATGTTATCATGGATTTTTGGTGAAACAAAGAAGAACACTGTTCATTTGTTAGAAGAAGAAAAAGCAGCAGGATTATTAGAACTGGAAAGAGCAAATGTAAGATGGTTTATGAGTGTTGATTATAATGATATTCCTGAAAATATTAAGAAAACAAAACAAAGAACATACCGCTCAATAACTATTGATAATAAAGAAATTGAATTTAGCGGAGGCTTTACTGATTTACATACATTGAGTTATCAACAAATTATTAAAGGAAACGGTTTTGGGGTAAACGATATAAGAGGAGTAATAAAAACTGTTTATGATATAAGAAATTCAAAACCTACAACTCCAAAAGGAGATTTCCACCCTTTGTTAATTAAAACAATCAATTAAAATATATTTATGTACGAAAATATAATAAACAAAAAAAGCAAAATTGCAGTAGTAGGACTTGGTTATGTAGGCTTGCCTATTGCAATTGAATTTGCAAAACAGGTAACTGTTATTGGTTTTGATATCAATAAAAAGAGAATTGAGATGATGAAAAAAGGTATTGACCCAAGTAACGAACTTATACATGATGATTTTAAAAATACAGATATAACTTATACTGCTGATATTGAAGATATAAAAGAAGCAAATTTTTATATTGTTGCTGTGCCGACTCCTATTAATGAACATAAACAACCAGATTTAACACCACTATTATCGGCATGTAAAACTATTGGTAAAGTCATCAAAAAAGGTGATTATGTTGTATTTGAATCAACAGTATATCCCGGTTGTACAGAAGACGATTGTATCCCTATGATAGAAAAAATTTCAGGACTAAAATTTAGAAATGATTTTAAAGTAGGATATTCTCCAGAACGAATCAATCCAGGAGATAAAGTTAATACATTAACTTCTATCGTAAAAGTTGTTTCCGGATGTGGAAAAGAATCTCTTGATAATATTGCAAAAGTTTATGAAATAATTATAAATGCCGGACTACACAAGGCTAGTTCTATTAAGGTCGCTGAGGCAGCAAAAATTATTGAAAATACGCAAAGAGACGTAAATATTGCTCTTATGAACGAGCTTTCAATAATTTTTAACAGAATAGGAATAAATACTTTCGAAGTCCTTGAAGCAGCAGGAACAAAATGGAACTTCCTGAAATTTACACCCGGACTTGTAGGAGGACATTGTATCGGTGTTGACCCTTATTATTTGGTACACAAAGCTAAAGAACTTGGATATCACCCACATATAATCAATTCAGGAAGATTTGTGAACGACTCGATGGGAGGATATGTAGCAAAACAAACGGTAAAGAAAATTGCATCGCAAGAAAAAAATATTAGAAATTCAAATGTTCTTATAATGGGAGTAACATTTAAAGAGAACGTCAGCGATATTCGTAATACAAAAATTATTGATATTATTAGAGAACTTAAATCATATAAAGTTAATGTCGATATTGTAGACCCATACGCATCAACTCACGAAATGAACAAAGAATACGGAATAAAATTAAACGAAAAAATTAATAATAATTATGATGCAATTATTGTGGCTGTAAATCACAATCAATACATCAACTTGGAAGAAGACTTTTTCAAAAAACATACATCAAAAAATGGAATTATTATTGATATTAAAGGAATTTACAGAAATAAAATTAAGAACTTAATATATTGGAGTTTATAGAAAATAAAATTTATTTGTATATTTGTAAAATGACAACTGCTATAACATTGTGTTTGTTGTCATTTTTGTTGTTGGCTTTATAATTTCCTTAAATATGAGATACTTTTTGTAAATCTTTATTCTGATATTATTAATAATAAATTTACTAAATGGTATAAAAATATTGAAATTTTTTTAAGCAATTTGATTTTAAAACACAGACAATAGCGACAATTAAAAAATAAAGATAACAATAATTTAATTTTAATTATATGAAACCCAAAATAATAGAAAAACCACCAATAGAAATAATTAAGCAAGGCAAAAAAGCAATTATAAATTATTTTACAGAGCTTGAAAAAGAAACAGTAAATCTTTACGAAACAAAATTATTACTCGTTGGTTACGGACTTGTTGGGAAAACTTCACTAATGAAACGATTAGTATTTAATGAATATAATGAAAATGAATCTTCAACAGAAGGAATTGATATAAAGAATTGGGACTTAAAAATAGAAAGCAATACCAACTTAAAAATAAATATTTGGGACTTCGGCGGTCAGGAAATATATCATTCTACACATCAGTTTTTTCTTAGTAAGCGCTCTATTTATCTGCTCGTTTGGGATGCAAGAATAGATAGAATGATGCCTAATCTGGCAAGTTTTGATTATTGGTTGCGAATTGTTAGTTTGCTTAGTAAAAATTCACCAATACTTGTGGTTCAAAACAAAATAGACCAACGAGCAAGCATTGTAGCTGAAAAATATATGAAAGATTATTTTCCTAATATTGTTGGTTTTCACAAAGTTAGTGCAAAAGAAAAAATTGGTATCAAAGAATTAAAAAATTCTATTATAAAAGAAATAATAAAATTACCACATATAGGAGAAAAATTACCAAAAGTTTGGATTGATATAAGAGATAATTTAAAAGAAACTCAACAAAATTTTATAAAACTTGATGATTATATCGTAATTTGTAAAACTTTTGGAATTGACTTCGAACAAGCTCTTTATTTAAGTAATTATTTTCACGACCTTGGTACTTTTCTGCATTTTCAAGATAATGATATTTTACGAAATATTATTTTTCTTAACCCCGAATGGGCAACAAAAGCAGTTTATAAAATAATTGATACAAAAGAAGTTATTTTAAATCAAGGAAAATTTAATTATTCGCAACTAAGAAATATATGGAAAGATTATCCCGATGACAAATTTGCTTTTTTAATAGAATTGATGAAAAAATTTGAACTATGTTTTCTTTTGCCAAATCAAACAGATTATATTGTTCCTGGAATGCTTCAACCAAATCAGCCCGACAGTGTTGATAATTGGGATAATAAAGACAATCTACAATTTGAGTTTAGATACAAATTTATGGCTGCTGGAATTGTAACAAGAATGATTGTGAGAATGCACGATTATATAAAAAATAACTTATTTTGGTCGCAAGGAGTTGTAATAGAACGAGAACAAGCAACAGCATTGATAACAAGCAACACATTTGAACGATTTATTAGCATAAAAATAAAAGGAAAGAATAGACAAGATTTATTTAGTATTATTAAATACGAAATAGAAAATATTCACAAAACACTAAAAGAACCTGTTGTAAAATTAATGACTCATTGTATTTGTAATGAATGTATTGACGGAAATTCTCCTGAATTTTATACATTTGAGCAACTAAACAAATACTTTGATAAAGGAAAAACAACAGTTACATGTCCTAAAAGCGTAGATGAAGTTTCAATTAATATGCTACTTGGAAAAGTAAACGGAAACGGAAAACAGCAATCTCTTTTTGATAACATACTTCTTGCATTAAAACAACTTCAAGGATTGTCATTAAATATTCAAAAATATGAAGACAGCAGAAATAGTTTTATTGCCAACGTTTTGACAAATAAGAATTTTAGAATTAAAGACCAAACAAAATGGGGAAAAGCAAAAATCCAACCCGGAGAAATTGATATTAAAATAGAAGATGAAAATGGAGAAACAATTGCAATTTATGAAGCATTTAATTTAAAAAACTTTAATAAAAGTGTAATTAAAAGTCATATAACAAAAATATTTGATTACAATGCAAATGGATTGCCAGAAAATTATATGATTATTTATTGCAATAATAATTTTATGATAAATTGGAAAAAATACTATAAATATTTACCAGATATTGATTACAAACATAAAATGATAGATTTTACAGATATTTCAAATAATGTTAATATTCCTACAAATATTAAAATTGGAATAGCAAAACATGAAAGAAATGATAGACAAATAAAAATTTATCATATTTTTGTAGAATTACAAACAACAGAATGAAAAAAAGAAGTGGCTATATACACATGTTAGTTGTTAGTTTATATGATATCTTATGTTTTTAGAACGATTAAAATTTATTATTTTGTTTAACTTTGGCAAAGTAGAACAAATTTAAAATCATTTAATTAATTATAATTATGAAAATTTATTATTTTTCCAGTATTTCGTATAAAAATTTACGAAAAATTACTGGTATTGTAAAAAAACCAGAAGAAAAAATATTCGAAGAATGGTTTAAATATCCTTACAAAATAGAACATGAAGAGATTGAGTTTTTAAAAAAGTTAATTAAAGACGAAAAGATGTATTTGCAATTTTATAATGAAGAATTATTAAAAGCAAGATTTATTATTCCTTTATTAAATAAAGTAGATTTCAGAACAGACAATTTTAGGGATTGGTATGAATATGAAATAAAAAGCATTGTAAACGGTTACATATTATCAGGGAAACCAGATTTTATGGTAGCAAGCGGAAAAATAGAACCAGAACAGCCATATTTTTTTATACAGGAGTTCAAAAGGTCAATAACAACTTCAAAACACCCTTTGTTCCAACTTATTGCAGAGATGTCAGTAGCTACTGTAATAAATAAAACAAATAAAATGTGCGGAGCTTACAATATAGGTAAATGGTGGACTTTTGTTATACTAAAAAAACTGTCCGAAGATAAATATCAATATTACGAATCTGAAAGTTTTGATTGTTTAAAAATTGAAGACTTAAAAAATATATACAAAAACCTGCAAGCCGTAAAACATAAATACTGTCAAGAGTTTAGTTATTAGGATTATTTGATTTTTACTAATTTAAATCTGTGAAAATCAGTATAATCCGTGTCCCTATTATTCTATTACAAGTAATCAATAAATTAAAAAAAATGGAATTACAAAAGAGTTACAAATTTTCAGAAATTACTTATCGCAAATTAAAGGAAATAGCTAATTTTCAACTTGTTCCCGACAGAACTATTTTTATTAAATGGTTTGATTTTGAATTTGATGTAAATAGTTCTGATGAAAAATATTTAATAAAATTAATCAAATTAAATGAATATAATATCTCTGATTATGATGAATATCAATTACTTGCACATTTTATAAGTCCACTTTTAAATCGTGTATATTTTTTGGGAAATAATTTTAGGGAATGGTATCAACCAGAAATATCAGGAACAGTAAACGGAAAAAAATTATACGGAAGACCAGATTTTATGGTAGCCTCAGGAATAACAGAACCAGAAATTCCTTTTTTCTTTATCCAAAAATTTAAAAGACAGAAAACAAATTCAGACCCACTACGACAAGTTCTCGCACAAATGGCAACAGCAATAGAGATTAACAAAAAAAAAGAAATGACAGGAGCTTATAACATAGGTAAATGGTGGACTTTTGTTATATTAAAAAAACTGTCCGAAGATAAATATCAATATTACGAATCTGAAAGTTTTGATTGTTTAAAAATTGAAGACTTAAAAAAAATATACAAAAACCTGCAAATTGTAAAACATAAATACTGTAAATGAACCAGATATTAGAGTTTTTCAATAAATGTATATACTAAAAAAAATGATTAAAAATATTTTATTATTATTCATAATTTTATTAAACTTTCATTCTATGGCACAGAAATCGAAATCCCAACAGTTCCGCAAATTAAATTTTTCCGTCAAACTGTGGGCAATTACACATCCTTTTATTGTTAATAAAACATTTGGTATTAGTAATAAAGCAAAATGGACGGCAAATAAATCTGATTTTGTATCAAAACTTGACGGACAAATTTCTGGAGGACAAACTGATGCTTTTCGACACGGATTCTGGATGGCTTTGCTGACACGTGAAATAGGCGAAAGACGAGCAAGAAGTCTTGGCATAGCTTATGAAAATCATAATAAAGCAGATTATAGGAAAGGGAAAAAAATTGGAAAAAAATCGCTACCAGATTATATTAGCAGTAAAATGGATTTGCTAAATAATGAAATAGGTATAAAAATAGGTCTTGAGAACAAGGATTTATCGGAAGAAAAAATTATTAAACTTGTAATAAAATATGTTCTTTCAGGAAAAATGTATATAATAAAGAGAAACGAAGAAGGAAATTTTTTGTCGAAAACAGGAAAAATAATTCCTCAAGAAGAATATCTTGGTAAGTGGCAGACACCAAAAATATTAGTTAAATCAAACAATGATGAAATAATTAATAATTAATTTAAACAAACAACTAATAATATCGGATTTTGAAAAAGATAATATTTACAATAGTATTTTTTGTATTACTTAGTAATACTTTCGTATTTTCACAAGACTATGATTTTGAACTATTTAAAGCTATTGAAGACCAAGATGATAGAAAAGTTTTTATTTTGTTAAAAACAGGAAGTGATGCTAATTCGGAAACAGATGATGGAGTAACTCCGCTTATGTATGCAGCAGAAATTGGTAATATATATATCATAAAATTGTTATTGAAATACGATGCCAATATAAATACTTTACCAATAAATGAAACATCGGCACTTACTGCGGCAACGAAAACAAATAATGTTGAGATAGTTGAACTTTTGCTACAGAATGGAGCAATTCCGAATATTAAAGACAACAAAGGCTACACAGCACTTATGTATGCGGTGGCGTACGGATATCCACAAACTGCAGATATTTTATGTTTTTACGGAGCTGATATTAATGAAAAAAATGAAGATACTGATGCGATAATGATTGCAGCTTACTACGGTGATAATGAAATTATTGATGTATTGCTTGAATACAAAGCTAATATAAATTCAAAAAACTTCTCTGGATTTACACCACTTATGATAGCATCTCAAAATGGGCATTTGGAAACAGTAAAATATCTTATAAATAAAGGTGCTTTGATAGACAAAAAAAACTATGATAACTTAACTGCACTTGATATTGCTGTTAATAATAAACACGAGGCTATCATTAAGTTTTTAATCTCAAAAGGTGCAAATCCAAATAATCAAATATCAAAAACAATCACTACATACGACATCGCAAAAGCTTACGGTCACGATGATATTGAAAAATTAATAATTGGAAATACCGAAAAAAAATCTCAACTTAATATAAGAAAAAAGTCGATAGGCATTGTTCAAAATTTTAATAACAAAGATTATATGCCAGGTATTCAATTTAATATTCACGAAGATAAATATAATTTTGATATGTCTGGAGAATTTATTATTCGTCCTTTTCGTAAATATATTAGAATAAAAGAGAGAGAAAATTTTTATTATCAGTACAGAGAACATAGGTCTGTTTTTAAGATAAATCTTAAAAAACGCTTTGTTCTCAACTCGCAAGGTCTCAGTAAAACTGGATTATATATAGCAACAGGAGGAGCTTATACTTTTGGCAATTACAGAGGAAGCAATAAATCTTTTAATGAATTTTTATTTATTCCATCAACAGGTTTTTATCTGCACGGTTCAAATTTTGGTTGTAATCTGGGTTATGAATATGCTAATTATAAACCATATAATACCAATCCGCACAGAATAAATTTTACAATATTATTCTTTTTCATAACAACAAAAAATAAATTTGATTTTAGGAAATTTACAATCAACGATTTATAAATCTGTGAAAATCAGCATAATCCGTGTTCGTCTGTGTTCCTATTTAATATCTATAACATTTGGATTTGACGAACTAATCATATTTTTACACCCATCACAAGTATATCATCAATTTGTTCGCTTACTCCGTCTCTCCATCTTTCTATTGTTTCGTCGAGGAATTTTTTTTGTTCCTGCATTGGCATTGGATAAATTTTAAGCAGAACTTTTTTAAATCTTCCTATCATAAATTTTTTACCTCTACTACCACCAAACTGGTCTGGATATCCGTCTGAGAACAAATAAAGTATATCGCCTTTTTTGAGTTCTAATTTTTTATTGGTAAAAAGTTTTTTATTGGTTTCGTGTTCGTAAATACCAATTGGCATTCTGTCACCAGTAATAACTATCAACTCACCTTCTCTTATCATATACAAAGGATTAAAAGCGCCTGCAAATTCCATTTCTGTTTTTTCGAGATTAACCTTGCAAAGCGAAATATCCATTCCGTCTTTTGCCTCATGTATATCACCTGTTTGATGAAGTGCTTTTATTACTGCATCGCGCAAGTTGTTGAGTACTACCGCTGCTTCGATTTCATAATCTGCTGCATTTACAATTTCATTAAGAAAAGATACGCCAAGCATACTCATAAAAGCCCCTGGAACACCATGTCCTGTGCAGTCGGCAACAGCAAAATAAATAGAATTATTTTTTTGGGCGACCCAATAAAAATCGCCACTTACAATATCACGTGGCTTGAATAATATAAAATTATCCAGCAATAAATTATTGATAAGTTTATCAGGCGGCAAAATTGCATTTTGTATTGTCTTTGCATATAATATACTGTCTTCTATTTCTTTTTTTTGCTGTATAATTTCATCTCTTTGATTCGTAGCAAGGTCTCTTTGTTTCTGTATTTCTTCTTTTTGTGATTTTAATTTTACATTTTTTTCTGTTATTTCAATTGTCCTATCATCTACCATTTCTTCCAATTGTTCGTTCCTTTTTTTTAGTATTCTAATCCTCCACTTAAACAAAAACCAAACAAAAAGAACAGCAAGAATTATTGAAGGAATTAGAAACAATAATTCAAGATAGAACGGTTTTAATATTGTAAAATCAACACTTTGATAATAACTCCAAATACCGTCTTTGCCTTTTGCACGATATTTAAAACTATATTTTCCCGGTGGCAAATTGGTATATTCAGCAATATTTTTTGAACCGCGCGATGCTGCGTAATCATTTTCAAGTCCCTGCATATAGAACTCATATTCTACTGAGTTTTCATCTTTAAACGACAAACCAGATATCTCAAATACTAAATTTCCCTGATTCGATTTTAATGTTCTTTTTAATTTTAAAAATTTATTTATATTTATTTTTTCACCGTTCAAAACAATAGATTCAATTCGACATACAGGCGCGCTTTTTTCGGTTTTTTTATTTGTAATATCAAAAGTAGAAACGCCATGAAACGTCCCTATCCACAGTAAACCTTTTCCGTCTAACTGCAAACCGTCAATAGTTATTTCATCACCGAGAAGTCCATCTTTCGCATCAATAATAAATTCAATTTCCTTCTCTTTTATATTGTAATACATAACACCTTTATTCGTTCCCAACCAAAGTTTATTTTTATCTTTAGCAAGCTCGATGGCACTAATTGAAATATTATTAAATAACTCAGGTGCAATAAATTCAAACTGTTCATTTTTGTAAATACCAAGACCTTTTTGAGTTCCTACCCACAAAAATATTTCTTTTTCGAGAGTTATATGATTAATTGTTTCATCTTTTTTTAAAGACCAGACCTGTGTTTTTAAGTTTTTATATATTTTAAATGTTTCATCTTCGAATATTATTAAGCCCGAACTATTACCTCCTATTATTTTATCTCCAAAATTTTCTAATTGAAATATATGTCGAGTAGCATAATTATCTATCATAATAGGTTCTGAATCAATACTATTAAGAACATATATTATTCCTTTTTCTCCTGATGGTAAAAATATTTTATTATCATTTGATATAAAAATATCTGAAAATGAAAAAAGCAATTTTTTGAATTTGTAACTTTTTTTTACATTAACTGTCTCAGCATCTATCAGGTAAATACCTTCAAGATTTGCTATTACAATATCTTTATTTGGTAGTTCTGCAACAGTGAAAGATTTGTTTTGTGAGCCGAGTCGTTCAGAAAAATTTACAAGTTTATTTTTAAAATAAAAAATTTCTTCGCTCATTCCAAACCATATACGTTCTCGCTTATCGGTAAAAATAGAATTAATATATCCACCAAGACTTTCAGGATAAAGTGTTCGCAGACTTTTGTTTGTAAGTTTTTGAACACCACCTGAGAACCCAAACCATAATATTTTTTCGTTATCAAGACAGAAAGATAAAATTTTATATTTTTTAAGACCTACATTTTTATCGTAAACAATAGGTTTCTGTCTGAGAGTTAATATTTGAAAAACTTTATAATCGGAAATAAGCCATATAGCGCCGTCTTTTGTTTGCATAATTTCCCGAATAATAATATTATCAGGCAAATTTATAATTTTATTATCGTTGATACAAATACCCGGTTTAGATTTTTTTAGGTCGTGTTTATTTGCAAAATATAAACCAGATTGTGTTGATGTCCAGAGGTTTCCGTCGGAGTCGAAAAAAGCATAATGACAATATTCTTTAAGAATATGCCTGACTGTTTTTTCATTGTCTAAAATATATAAACCACTTCCGCTTGCAATTGCAATAATAGATTTATTTTCACCGTCTGCAACTGATTTTTCTGAAATAGAATGGACATTTTCTGGTAAATTTTTAATTTTTGGGTTCAGATGGATTTCTTTTTTTCCTTTAATAATAAATACACCTTTATCACCGTAAAACCATTTTTCATTATTAGAATTAATGAATATATTTTTAAATGATATATCCTTAAAATAACTTGTTATCGAATCTGTTAGTCTGTTCAATATGGATATACCTTTTTTTGTTGCAAAATATATATTTCCTTCTTTATCTTGTTTTATTCCGTAAACAGAATTATTTACAAGTTTATTTTTCGTATTATATATTTTCATACTTCTGCCGTTGTATTTTGCGGCTCCGTTATGACTTCCAAACCACATGTATCCGTCTCTGTCCTGAAAAATCGACAATATATCTTCTTGCGGTAATCCTTCGTCTGTTTCTGTTCCATAATAAACAAACGGATAATTTCCTTCTTTGTAAGTTTCGTGAAGTGCAGTAAGATAATTTTGTGCTGCCTGCATTGTCATTCCAGTCTGTTTTTTGAAATATTTATCTAAGATACCATTTTTTTCGGCATATTCAAAAAATTCCAAAATCTTTTGTCTTAGTCTTGGATGGTTTTTCTTTATTGCCCAGCCCATTTTTGATAGTTCACCAAGAATAAATTTAGATTCTAATTCTGGGAAGTCCGCAAGATTAAATACAGCAATATTTGATATTGTATAGTCTGCTTTTCCAGAGATAACGTCTTGAAAAAAGTTATCTCCTTTGTTGTAGAAGAAATTTTTAATATCATGTTGCAGGAGTGCGTGTTCGTAGGATGAGCTTTCCGAAGTAACACCTTTCAATTTTTTAAGGTCTGCAACAGAATTAATTTTTGTATTTTTTTTGCCTATTACAACTTTTGCATCAGGCATAAAATCAATAATATCTATTTTATTAAGTCTCTGTTCGATAGGTGCGAGCAAATCGCAAGCTACATCGAATTTGTAGAAAGATTTAGGAGTGTAAGAGCCGTCTTCTATTATTTCGCCGTTTTCATTTTCAAAATAATCAGATAATTTATCTGTTACTTTTATTTCAAGTTGGACTCCAATAAATTTAGCAAATTCTTCGGCAAGATAGTGGTTAAATTGTTTTTTTCCGTATTTATGATATACCATTTCACGATTGTGAAATGCTACAATAAGTTTTCCTGAACTCTGAATATCATCAAGGTCTCTTGTTTTAACTGAGCCTTGCGACTGCGAGTATGAATTAATAATTTTAATATAAGTTGAGTAGTTTGTTTTATATTTTTCACGAAAAAGCTCGTCTAATTTTCCGTTTCCTTTTATTGTTTCAAAGAAATTATTAATTTCCGTTTTTAGTTCTTTACTTCCAGTTCTTACAGCCCAGCCGACATTACTCGGTTTGACAACAGGAAATGCAAGTTTAAATAATTTACTATTACTGACGTACGACAATGCAAGATAAGAAACAGCAATAAGTCCATCGACTTTTTTATTTTTCAATAATCTTAATGACTCTTCTTCTGAACGTGTTCTTACAAGTTCTATTTTGTTTCCTATTCTTTTATTTATTTCATTTATTTCTGTTTCGTATGTAGAATTTTCAAGAAATGCAATTCTAAGTCCTTTTAAATCTTTTTCTGTTTTTACTTCTCTTTCAATATCTTTTCTTACGATTATTAGGTCACTGATTTGAACTATTCCAGCATAATCAAAAAACTTTTTTCTCCATTCGAGCAAATAAATTGTTCCGCAGATAATATCTGCTTCTTTAAGCGCATCGGGAACATAAGAAACATTAGGGTTTGTGATGTAGTCATCAGGACGTTTACCGTCTTGAGTAAAAACATCTTCCCACGTTATTGGAACTTCTTTATATTTTACATCAAGAAACTTTGCAAATTCTTTGGCTGCCAATCTATTTACTGTTTCTTTTCCACTTTCTGTAAATGCTACCTTAATAACACCTTTATTTTTTATGTCCTCTAATGTTTGAGAATATAAGAATAAAGGCAAAATGAGCAGTATTATTGTAGTAAATCTTTTTTTCATAAACTGTATAAATATAACAATTTTTATACCGTTGTTATTTCACTAAAGATTTTTTCAGTTTATTTTCCTGTTTATGCAATTTTATTCTTGCATATTTTAATTAGTGAATGTACTTTACCGACGTTACCAAAAAATAAAATAAAATATTTTATTTTTCTGAGTCGGCATAGTTATAGGTAATTTTTTTGGACATAAATAATTTTATTATTGAATTTTTTAGATTATTTTGTATAAACAAGATTTTTATTGTTTGAGACTAATTTTTAATCTACATAATATTGAGTTTTTTCGTAAAAAATTTTTCCAACCCTTTTTATGTGTTCTCTCAGATTTTTATTGTCAATGTTCTTAAAAATTGAAATGTCAAAAATATAAGGTAAATAAAGCTCTTCTAATTCGTCCATAATAGGATAAACTGAATTATTAAGAGTTAAATTTTTTCCAAGTAAACTTATATCAATATCTGAACCTTGTTTATGATTTCCTTTTGCACGTGAACCGTAAAGTATTACTTTTTCTATATTTTCAAATTTAAAAAAAACATTTTTTATATTTTCGATAATATCTTTATCTAATCCAAACATATTTATAGTTTTCTTTTAATTATTTCTTTTTCAAAAGATTTTTTTAGCTCTAAAAAAGCGATATAATAATTGTATATTATTTCGTGAAATATTTCATCAGCAGTTTCTTCGTTATAAGTATGCACTGTCTTATTTCGGCTTTTAATACTATTCATAAAAACCTTTCCGTCAAAAATTAGTCCTCTATTAAAGGCGAGCCTAAAAGCATCTCTGCTACCTTGTATTCCTGTTTCTCCAATGTATTCGTAAAAATTCTTAATTGTTTTCCAAGCTAATTCTTGTGTATATTCAAAACGTTGAATTAATCCTTCTTTTTCCAAATTGGATAGTTCATTTTTTTTTGCAAAATTAACACCTATTTCCAATTGTCTGAAAGCTTTTTTATAATTTTCAAACCTTTGGATCCATCTAATATCTTTATTCATATTTTGTAATTTTTGTAGTTTTTAACATAACAAATATTAAAAACATATAATTATAATTTCTAAAAATCTTCTAACGAATTATTGAAAGGGATGAGATTTATTTCCAGACCTGTATCTATCATATAGTCTTCGATATCTTCTTCCATATCAATATCATTTTCATCGTAATGCCAATTAATAACAACTTCTCCTCCTTCGTCCTCGTAATCTTTAAGAATATTTAATATATCTAATATGCATCTTGATGTACTTGTATTAAAATAAGTAAGTTTTACGATAAAAGCAATAGGTTTTCTTATTGTTGTTATATATTCATCAAGCCATGTTGTCAGTGGTTTATAAAAATCAACTGTGTCTTCCAGAAATGATTCTCCTGCTAGTTCACAAATGCCGGTTTTTAAATAAAAATTAACCGATGGAATGAAGTAATCTTTATGAGTTCCTTTTATTATTAAATCTTCCATAAAAAATTATATTTTAAATCTTATTTAATTATTTATCAATTTTATATTTTTAATTTCAAATTATCAATTTATTCTTTATCAATTTTTGTACTAACAATAAAAAAATATGACATTTCGTCAACTGGTACTAATTTGTAATTAAGAGTATTTTCTGCTGTAAGTGCTACTTGTATAAGTCCGATATTTCCACCTCCTTTTTTTCCGGGTGGGAGTTTTCTTTGACTTCTTTTATAAGCTCTTAATTGTTCCCGGCTAAGTGAGTTTATTTTTTCACATTTTTTATTTATTTTATAAGCAGAGCTACTCTCAATAAGGTTTCCTGTTGCGAATATAAAATGGTCATTAAGTTCTTGAATTACCAAAATACCTATTCCAGATTTAATTCCATGTTTACTAATACTCTGTTCGGCTGAGTAATATGAAATATTTTGTGCGAGTTCAAGAAGTATTTTGAACATTTTTTTATTCACTCTTGGATTCTCTGAAAGCGAATATTCAATACTCTTAGCAAGTACAGACAATACCTGAGCATCGAATGGTCCTGTGTAAGTAATATTTACATTACCGGTTGTCATTTTTTCTAATAGTTCTTTTTTTCCGTGCATAAGAATGATGCTTTTTAAAAATTGATAACAATTCTATTTTTATTAAAAGTGTTTCAAAAAACTGCAAAGTTATAAAAAAAATTTTATAATACATAACTTAAATAATCCTGCGAAAAGCGAAATCCAATACTACTGTTCCAATCACCTGGATAATCCCAGTCTCTATTTGCCGAACGACAACTAAAAGCTCTTAGATCCCATGAGCCTCCGCGCAGGACTCTAATATTTGTTTTATTGTTATTTACTGGATTATTTTGAGAGCTTGTCTTGTAGAAGTTTTTATCGTACCAATCTCGACACCACTCTCTTACACTTCCACTCATATCATATAAATTTGCTTTATTTGCTTTTTTTAGACCTACCTTATGAGGTTTGTAATTTGTATTTTCATCAAACCATGCAACTTCATTTATATCATTACTTCCAGCAAATATATTTTTATTTTTTTCCATTTTATTTCCAGCTTTTGCGGCATATTCCCATTCAGCCTCCGAAGGTAAACGTCCTCCGTAAAATCTACAATATTCAAAAGCTCCATACCATGTTACACAAATAACTGGATATTTTTCATGATTTTTTTGCGGTATCCACTTTTCATCAATTTTTTTTAAACCCCAATCACTTTCAAAAATCATAGGTTTGCCTTTATATTTTCCTTCATTCACAACATCCGAGCCATATTCATTCAAAAAATTTGCATACTCTAAGTTTGTTACTTCATATTTTCCTATATAAAAATCACTTATAGTAACCTTGTGTATAGGTTTTTCATCTTTACCTCCTTTATTACTTCCCATCAAAAAAGAACCACTGCTTATTAGTATCATATCGGCATTTACTTTTTTTATTTTTATCTTTTCAATATTTGTGCCAGAAGAAATTAACTCTTTCGTTTTTTTTACTTTAAGATACTCTTCTTTATCTGCAAAGATATAAAAAAATGATATTACAAAAACAAATAATGTCACTGGAAGAGAACAATATAAATAAACAAACTTATTATTTTTTTTTCTATTTAAGACTTTTTTTAGCTCTTTATTTTCTTTTTCTAATAAAGAAAGTCTATTTTTTAATAATTTTATTTCTTTTTCGTTTATCACAGGTGAAATCATTATTTTTAATTTATAAATATAAAATATTGTCTTTTGTTGCAAGTTTAGTAACAAAATTCTAAATTTTATATTTTCAATAATTATACCATTTTTTTTTATTGACAGTATTCAATTCACATTTATTTAAATACAAATCCAATACATCAAGCAAATAATTTATTTTATAATATCGTTTTTTTTCTTTTCTTCTCTTATCAATATGTAAAATAGATTTTTTTTTGTTTTGATTTTACTGTCTGCATACGGTTGATTTATTGAATAATAAATTATCTTATTTACCAGTTCTACGGCATAAACAAAATTTGTAAAAGTGCTATCTTTTTTAATAATTTTTCCCAGATAATCCAAATTTTCTATGTAAGTGTCTAAAACTTTTCTGTTTTTTGAAATAAAACCATAAGAAATACAAACATCTGCAATCAAATCAATTCCATAAGTATGATAAGGATAAACACCTGATGGTTTACAACTTATTAATATTTTATCAGAATTAATAGTATCAATAAATACATCAAATTCAGGGTCAATTTTGTAATAGTTAATTATAAAAGATTTATCTTTGCCAAGAAAATTGTGTTGTGCAGAGATATTTACTGTAAATATTATAAACAAAAAAGAAATAGATAGAAGATTCAAGATGTGTGTTTTCATATTTTATTGTAATAAAAATACATTAAAAAATATTTTATAAAATTAAAAAAATATTTTTTAATATTAAAATAATTCTGTAATTTTTTTTTTACATATTTTTTTCTAATATGCTTGTAATTTGATTTATAAAAAAAAAATTGTATATTTAAACAAGCATTATTATATTTGCCATATAAATTTAAGAACTCATGCATGATGAATTTGTTGAAATATCAGAACTTAAAGATAATATTTTAAAAATTATTTCAATTTATGAAGCTCAAATACGCTTAAACGAAAAGTTAAAAGAAGATAATAACAAATTATTAAAAAAAATTAAATTAAAAGAAAATAAAATATCTGAATTAACTCAAAAATATGAAACTTTAAAGTTCGCAAAAACATTGACAACGTCAAGTAAAGATATTGGTAATGTAAAATTAAAAATAGTTGAAATAGTGCGTGAAATTGATAATTGTATTAGTTTATTAAATAAATAAAAAATAGGTGGACAACAAACTTTCAATAAAAATAAATATTGCAGACCGTTTTTATCCTTTGAATATAGAACGTAGTGATGAGGAAAAAATTAGAAAATCTGCACAGATGATTAACGATAAAATTTCGCAGTATAAATACAAATATTCTAATAAAGATACTTTCGATTTTATGGCAATGACTGCTCTACAATTTGCTGTAAAATATATAGAGATAGATTCAGAGATAAATTATAAAGTGTTAAAAGAAGAAGTTAAACAAATCAATAAAGATTTAGAAAAATATATTAACTCTACTTTAAAAATTTAATACAGAAGAAGATACATTTTGTTTATTCTATTCAGAGTTTTCTTTCGAGACTCTGACTATTATAAAGATGTATATTTCTTAATATTTATTATTTAATCATAATCAATAAAACTTGAACTTATTGATTTATAATTACATACCTTTTGTATAATATCTCCAAATAACTCAGCAATTGAAATAACTTTTATTTTTTTTGATTTTCTTTTTAGTGGTATAGTGTCTGTAATAATTAGTTCTGAAATTTTAGAGTTCTCGATTCTTTCGTATGCTGGACCAGATAGAACTCCGTGTGTTGCAATTACTTTGACGCTTTTTGCTCCTTTTTTAATCAACATGTTTGCTGCAATTGTAATTGTACCAGCTGTATCTACAATATCATCAATAAGAATAATATCTTTATCTTTAACCTTTCCAATAACTTTTATTTTGCTTATAACATTTGCAGCAGCTCGAACTTTATAACAAATAACCATTCCTACTTTCAAGAACTTTGCATAAGCATTTGCCCTTTTTGTACCACCCGTGTCAGGCGATGCAATTAATAAATTATCAAGATTGACATTTTTTAATAAATAAGGAACAAATATCGTAGATGCAAAAAGATGATCCACTGGAACATTAAAAAAACCTTGTATCTGGTCTGCATGCAAATCCATTGTAATAATTCTTGATACTCCAGCAACTGTAAGTAAATCGGCAACAAGTTTTGCACCTATGGCGACACGTGGTTTATCCTTTCTATCTTGTCTAGCAAATCCCATATATGGAATAACAGCAACAATTTTATAAGCAGAAGCTCTTTTTGCGGCATCAATCATCATTAATAATTCAAACAAATTATCGGAAGGTTGAAATGTTGATTGAATTATAAAAACAAAATCGCCTCTTACTGTTTCATTATAACTAGGTTGATATTCGCCGTCACTAAATCTTTGTATATCGGAAAGTCCAAGTTTAATTCCACAACTTTTAACAATATTTTTAGCTAAATATAGCGAAGCACTACCAGAAAAAATTTTTAATCTTGAATTCATAGATAATTTTTAAATTATATATTTAATTATTTTTTGGCAAATATAAAAATATACTTCGTGCAGATAAATTTTTTTTAATAATTGACAATATAATTACTAAAAATAAAGCAAATAAAAAATTTATTATATAAAATTAAGGTTCATATATAATCAAAAAAGACCTTTATTATCTATATAAATATATTTGATATATCATAAATTTCTTATGTTTTATCAAAAAAAAAAAAAAAATTTGA
This sequence comes from Bacteroidales bacterium, assembly GCA_029934515.1. Classification (GTDB taxonomy): domain Bacteria; phylum Bacteroidota; class Bacteroidia; order Bacteroidales; family JAADGE01; genus JAOZMB01. Next base: position 24,163 of record JAOZMB010000010.1, on the reverse strand, counting down.
TTAAAATTAAATTGATTACTATATTTGTGCCAATAAAATATTTGTACTTTTATCAAAGATTTACCTTGCTTTTGTTATAAAATTTACAAATATTTATATTTTGAATAATAATAAAATTTAAAAATGTATTATAAAAAAAATAGTTTTAATTTAAGTATTTTTTTGATATTAATTATTTTATCATGTATGGTTTCGTGTATTCCAGCAAAAAAAATTAATTATCTTCAGGAAAAATCTGGAAGAACAGGAGAAACAATATTTTCTCCAGAATTACAACAGTATAAAGTTCAGTCAGGTGATAATTTATACATAAGTTTTTCAAGTTTAGACCCTGAGACAGCATTAATCTTAGAACCAGGAAAGACAAATAATGTACAAAATGAAGGAGGACGGAAGTATAAAGATATTTATATTGTTGACTCAAAAGGATATGTTGATATTCCACAAATAGGAAAGGTTTACATAAATGATTTAAACCTCGAAGAAATTACAGACACAATAGATTATTCTATAAGTAAGTATTTTAAACAAATAAATGTTCAGGTCAGGCTCGCTGATGCTTATATTACAATAATTGGAGAAGTAAATAGACCAGGTAGGTATAAAATTGAATTTGATGATAAAATAACAGTGTTCGACTTAGTCGGAACAGCTGGAGACCTCACAATTCATGCAAACCGAACAGAAATAAAACTTGTCAGACGAGATGGAAAAAATACAAAGATACATCATATTAATTTAACAGATAAAAATATTCTTGGGAAGGAACATTTTTACTTAATGCCAAACGATATTATTTATGTAGAACAGTTAGATGCTGTTTTTTTGGATAAAAAATCGTTTCCATTCTTTTCTTCATTATCAGTTATTTTATCAACAACAACATCAATACTCGTAATATTAACATATTTAAGCAGATAATAAATTGGAACAAACACAAACACAAACAGAAATATCGGAAGACAGCTTTGATTTTATACATTTTTTCTTTAAATTATTAAGATATTGGTATATTTTTATTGTCTGTGGGATTCTCGCAATTGGAGGAGCATATTTATATTCTCAATTTATAATGTCTATTTACGAAGTAAATACTACTCTTCTGATAAAAGAAGAAAAATCGTCATTACTTGGAGATAATGCGTTCAGTGGTCTAAGTTTTTTAGGTAAAAAAAGAGATGCAGGAGATGAAAAAATTATTATTCAATCATATTCATTGATAAAAGAAACAATAAGACAACTTAATTTTTCGGTTTCTTATTTTATTAAATCTGGTTATTCACAAAACGAATTGTATAAATCAAGTCCGTTCATTGTAAAATACGATTCGCTTGTACAACAACCAATAAACTTACCTATTAAATTAAAATTTATTTCAGAAGACAAATTCAGAATAAATTTTGAAGCCGAAGATGTTACATTATATTCTTTTAATGATGATATAAGTGTAGGAAATGTTGAAAATATTTCGTTGGAACTAATTGCCAGTTTTGGTGATGAAATTAAAAGCGAAAATTATAGTTTCAGAATAGAAAGGAACCCAGATTATGAAGAAGACATTTTTCCAGAAGACAAAGAAAATGATAACGAGTATAATTTTCTTTTTAATGATATGAGTTCGCTTGTATTAAAATATAAGAACAGTATAAAAGTGGAATTTCTTGAAAAAGATATTGATGTGCTTATTTTATCTTTACAGGGCAACAGTATTAATAAAATAACAGATTTTTTAAATAAACTTACGGAAGTATATATAAATAGAAGTCTTGATACAAAAAATAAAACCGCTAAAAATACAATTCATTTTATTGACAGTCAATTAGATGAAATAACAGATTCTTTAAAATTTGCAGAAAATAGTTTACAGGATTTTAAAAGTGTGCATAAAGTAATGGACGTTGGTTCTCAGGCAGAGAATTTGTTTAGCAGACTCTCCGACCTACAAAAAGAAAAAGCAGAGTTACTATCGCATAATAAATATTATCAATACCTTTTTAAAACTATAAAAGAGAGCTCAGAGTACGATGAATTAATGGCTCCATCGACAATAGGAATCCAAGACCCGCTGTTAAATAAACTTGTTGGTGAATTTATAAAACTTACAACACAAAGAATTGCACTTTCGGCAAATACAACCAAAAAATCTCCAATTATTATTGGTATCGAGAATAAAATAAAAAATACAAAAAAACTTATATCAACAAATGTAGGCAATATTATAAATGCAACAGACATCTCGATTAAAGAAATTGATAACAGAATAATAAAACTTGAAAGAGAAGCAAGGAAATTGCCGAAAACACAACAAATGTTATTCGGATTTGAACGAAAATTCAAGTTAAATGATGCTATTTATACATTCCTGTTACAGAAACGAGCAGAATCACAAATTGCAGAAGCAGCAAGTGTTCCTGATGCAGAAGTGATAGATGAAGCAAGAAATGATAGGTCTGAAAAGAAGTCAATAAAACACAGATATATTTACATGGTAGCTTTTATGCTCGGTTTTATAATACCAGCCATTATAATTTATTTAAGAGATCTACTTAATGATAAAATTATTGATAGAAAGGTTATTGAAAGTATTACAGGTTTACCTTTTCTTGGCGGAATAATCCAATACAAAAAACCAGTAGTAAAAGTTTTTGCAGAATATCCAAAATCAACAATTGCAGAATTATTCCGCTCTGTTTATACAAATTTGCAATATTTACTACAAGGAAAAGAAAAGAAAATTATACTATTAACTTCAACTATGCCTAAGGAAGGCAAAACATTTAATTCAATTAATCTTGCTTCTGTTTTTGCTTCTTTCAACAAAAAAACATGTTTATTGAGTTTTGACATTAGATTACCTAAGGTTCAGAATGCTTTTGATGTTGAAAATGATATAGGTTTGTCAACATATTTGATAAAACAATCAAGCATTGATGATATTTTGTATAAATCTGATATTGAAAACCTTGATATAATTTTTTCAGGTCCAGTTCCGCCTAATCCCATTGAGTTAATTGCATCTGAACAGGCTGAGAAACTATTTGAATTTTTGAAATCAAAATATGATATAGTAATAGTTGATTCGCCACCTGTTGGAGTTGTTGCAGATGCACTTATGCTTGCAAAATACAGCGATGTAAACGTATTTGTTACACGTTATAATCATACAACAAAAAGAGCCTTATCGGGAGTTATACAAGAACTTAAAGAATCAGAGAAAAAGAAAACAGGAATACTATTCAACGGTATTAAGCAATCTAAAATTTACGGATACGGATACGGATACGGATACGGATACGGATACGGATACGGTGGATACGAAAATGAATATTTTAAAGACGAGAATAAAAAAGAAAAAGGACTGAATTTTTGGAAAAAAAAATTAAAGAAAAAAAAATGAAAAATAAGTTGCAATATAAATGGTATGCAGTTTATACAAGACCAAGACATGAAAAAAAACTTTCGCTGGCACTTACAGAAAAAAAAATAGAAAATTATTGTCCTATTATAGAAAAAATTAAACAGTGGAGCGATAGAAAAAAAAAAGTTAAAGAACCGCTTTTTAGGTCATATCTTTTCGTTCGTGTGAGTGAAAAAGAATATTACAATGCAATAAATACAAAAGGAGCTGTTAGATATGTAAGTTTTGGCGGAAAAGCAGCCCCTATTAGAGACGAACAAATCGAAAACATAAAAAAGGTTCTACAGAATAAACTCGATTTTAATATTAGTTCAAAACGGTTTGACATCGGACAACATGTTGAAATTGAACACGGACAACTACGTGGTACAAAAGGAGAAATAATTTCTTATTTAGGAAAAAAATACTTGTTGTTGCGAATTGAAAATATTGGATACTCATTAATGGTTAAAATATCACCGAAAATGCTGAAAACTGTTTAAAAAAAGAAGATATTTTTTAGTAAAATAAAAACCAGATATAAAATTGGTTTGAATTGTATAGAAGTAATTTCAAAATTTTTTTATTATATAATATTAAAAATAATTATTCAATAGTGAAAAAACAATTAAAAAATTCAAAAATACTTATTACTGGAGGAGCTGGTTTTATAGGTTCTAACTTAATTGAATATTTTTTGCATGCTGGCAATGAAGTCGTATGTCTTGATAATTTGGCTACTGGACACAGAAAAAATATAAACGAATTTTTATTTAATACGAACTTTAAATTTATTGAAGGAGATATTCGTGATATAAATATTTGTAGAAAAGCAATCAAAGATTGTGAATATGTTTTTCATCAGGCAGCTCTTGGAAGTGTACCGCGTTCAATAAAATATCCAGAAATAACAAATTCTGTTAACATTGACGGTTTCCTTAATGTATTAACTGCGGCAAGAGATGAAAAAGTAAAACGTTTCATTTATGCTGCAAGCTCGTCAACATACGGAGATTCTAAAAAATTACCCAAAGTAGAAGAAAATATAGGAAGACCACTCAGCCCTTATGCAATTACAAAAGTGGTAAATGAATATTTTGCAAAAGTTTACAGCGAACTTTACGGAATAGAAACAATCGGACTGAGATACTTTAATGTTTTTGGTAAAAATCAGGATCATAGCGGAGCTTATGCTGCCGTGATTCCTTTATGGGTAAAAAAACTTTTAAATCACGAATCGCCTATTATAAATGGTGACGGAACATACAGCAGAGATTTTACTTATATTGATAATGTAATACAGGCAAACGAACTTGCCGCAATAAGCTCAAAAGAAAATATTATAAACGGACTAAATAAATATTTTAAAACAGACAAATCAAAAATCAAAAATCAAAAAAACTCAATAATATACGATGTATTTAATGTTGCATACGGCAAAAATACAACTTTATTTGAGTTGTTTGATGCTTTAAAATCAAATTTATCTAAATTTGATTCAAAAATTTTACACATAAATTGTAAAATCGGTGCCAAACGACAAGGAGATATTCCACATTCGCTCGCTTCTATAGAAAAAGCTAAGACTGTACTTGGATATAAACCAAAATACAATGCCGAAAAAGGATTTAAAAAAGCATGTGAATGGTATTATAACGATTTTTTGAATTCTTTAAAAACTTAAAAAAATAACAAAATTGAATAATAATAAAATTCTAATAACCGGAGTACTTGGATTTATAGGTTATCATATCGCCAAAAAATTAGTAGACGAAGGACACAATGTCGTAGGAATTGATAACATTAACAGCTATTATAATGTTAAACAAAAATATGCAAAATTACCATTACTGGGTATTGAAGAAGATAGTATTTGGCCTAATATTTTATATAAAAGTAAAAAATACAAAAAATTTGAATTTGCAAAAATTGATATTACAGACAGATATAATATCGAAAAACTGTTTCAAAATCAGCAATTTGAAACAGTTTGTAATCTTGCCGCACAAGCAGGTGTTCAATACAGTATAAATGCGCCGCATACTTACATCAAAAATAATATTACCGGATTTATAAATATTATTGATGCCTGTCGAAATTATAATGTAAAACATTTTGCATACGCAAGCAGCTCCAGCGTTTACGGTAACAGAGAAAATGTTCCATTTAAGGAAACTGATAATGTTGATAAACCTATAAGTTTATATGCTGCATCAAAAAAAACAAACGAATTGATAGCATATTCATACAGCCATCTATACAAATTAAAAACTACTGGATTAAGGTTTTTTACTGTTTACGGACCTTGGGGACGACCAGATATGGCACCTTACATATTTGTTAAAAATATAAGCAATGGAAAGAAAATAAAAGTTTTTAACAATGGTAATATGGAACGAGATTTTACGTATATTGACGATATTACTGCTGGAGTTATTTGTGTGATTAATAGTAAAAAATTATATAATTATAAAATTTATAATATCGGAAATTCAAAGCCAGTAAATCTTAAATATTTTATTAAAACAATAGAAAATACACTTAAAAAAACTGCTAAAATAGAATATCTGCCAACAAGACAAGGTGATGTTTTAAAAACATTCTCTGATATTTCGGAACTTCAAAAAGATTTTCAATACAAACCAAAAATAAATATTGAAAAAGGAATTAAAAAATTTGTGGATTGGTATGTTAAATTCCATTCATAACAAACAATATAAAATTCATATTCGGTAAATTAAAAACTATAATTGACTTAATTATAGTAATATCAGCATTGGATATTTTTTTTATTACTAATTTTCAGCCTCCTTGTAAGACTCAAAAATTAATGATTTTTAATATTTGAATCTTACTCATCTTTCCATCTAAAAAAAGACAAAATATCTGAAAACAATATATAATTCGTCAAATTATAATTCAATTCAAAACTTATTTCTTTATAATAACATCACATAATTTGTTTGCTACAACTTTTTTTGTTTATTATTTATTACTTCATAGGTAGACGCATCAAAATATTTAAGTGCTGAAAATCAAGGAATTAATATTTTAAAAACATAATATATCATATAACTAACAACTAACAACTTTAATTCCTATATTATTTTTATAAAAAATCATAAAAATTTAGTTTATTTAATTAAATTTGCAAAAAAAAATATACATGAAATTTACTGCAGAAAAAATTGCCGAATTTTTGAACGGAAATGTTGAAGGAGACAAAAAAGTATTTGTTTCAAATATCTCGAAGATAGAAGACGGAGGCGAAGCAACACTCTCGTTCCTTGCAAATCCAAAATATACAAAATATATTTACGAAACAACAGCCTCAGTTGTTATTGTAAATAATGATTTTGTCGCAGAACGACAAATTAACGCTACATTGATAAGAGTACCTGATGCCTATAAAGCTTTTGCCTCAATACTTGAACTGTATAACAATTTAAATAAAAAAAACAGAACTGGTATTTCTGAAAATACACATATACACAAAACAGCAAAAATAGGTGAAAATGTTTATATTGAGCCTTTTGTTTTTATAGATAAAGATACAATAATTGGTAATAATGTTACTATTCTTTCAAATACTCACATTAGCGAGAAAGTTAAAATTGACGATAATACAGAAATATATTCTGGAGTTAATATATACAAAGATACAAAAATAGGAAAGAACTGTGTAATACATTCTGGAACTATTATTGGTAGCGATGGTTTTGGTTTTGTACCACAAATGGATACAGAGTTCAAAAAAATACCCCAATTGGGAAATGTTATAATCGAAGATAATGTCGAGGTCGGAGCAAACACAACTATTGACAGAGCAACAATTGGCTCAACAATAATACGTGCAGGAGTTAAATTAGATAATCTTATACAAATTGCTCACAATGTTGAGGTCGGTGAAAATACAGTAATCGCAGCACAAACAGCTATCTCTGGTTCAACTAAAATAGGAAAAAATTGTATGATTGGAGGTCAGGTTGGTTTTGCCGGGCATCTCGTAATTGCAGACGGCGTAAAAATAGGCGCACAATCTGGAGTTCATAAAAGTATAAAAAAGAAAAATGCAGTGATGCAAGGAACACCAGTCACGGGAATGAGAAACTGGTACAGAACATTTGCAATTATAAATATGCTTCCTGATTTGAAAAGAAAAATTGATAAAATATTATACGATAAATAAATATGTTTTATAACTGCCAGACTTTGTTCAATTTTTTATTATTTACAATCAAAAAATTGATAATCGAAACAATATTAATTATCAATATCATTAAAATACAACATAAAATTAATAAACAAATTTCCATTTGATGAAAAAATTAACAATTGTAATACCAACTTATAACGAAGAAAACACTATTGTTAAAATTCTTACAAAAATTAATTCAGTAGAATTAATTAATAATATTTCAAAGGAAATAATTATAGTAAATGATTTTTCAAAAGATAAAACAAAAAATATTATACTAAAATATATATCTGAAAATAAAAATCCAACATAAAATATTTCGAACATAAAAAAAATAAAGGAAAAGGAGCAGCAATACATACCGGAATAAAAGATGCAACAGGAGATTTGATAGTAATACAAGATGCAGATTTAGAATATAATCCCGAAGAATACAACTTGTTATTAAAGCCATTTTATAGATGGTTTTGCAGATGTCGTTTATGGTTCTATATTCAAAGGAGCAATGCCACATAGAATTTTATTCTTTTGGCATTCAGTAGGAAATAATTTATTAACATTCTTATCAAATTGTTTTACAAATCTTAACCTGTCTGATATGGAAACATGCTACAAAATGTTCAAAGCAGATATTATTAAAAATATAAAATTAAAAGAAAAACGATTCGGATTCGAACCAGAAATTACAGCAAAAATTTCAAGAATTCAAAATATTAGAATATATGAAGTAGGAATATCATATTACGGAAGAACTTACAAAGAAGGGAAAAAAATAAACTTTAAAGATGGTTTTAGAGCAATATATTGTATATTGAAATATAATATATTTGACAGAAAATAATGGAGAATAAACCAATAAGTAAATTACGAATTATAAATTATGAATTACGAATTACGAATTGGTTTACAACTGATAATAAGTATTTTACAAAAAACAAATCATGAAGTTATTTTTTAACCATTACTAAATATTTTTTTAATAAAATAAATCAATTAGAACAAGAAATGTCAGAAAAACAAAAAACGATAAATAGAGTTATAAGTTTAAAAGGCAAAGGTCTGCATACAGCAGCAGAAGCAGAAATAACTTTTAATCCAGCACCAGAAAATCACGGATATAAATTTCGTAGAACAGACCTTAAAGAAAAACCAATTATTAATGCCGTTGCAGAGAATGTTGTGGATACATCTAGGAGTACGGTTTTGTGTGAAGGAAAAGCAAGAATAGCAACAGTCGAGCATGTGTTGTCTGCTGTTTACGGATTGGGAATAGATAATATTTTAATTGATGTTACAGGACCTGAAATACCAATTCTTGACGGATCAGCTGGTTTGTACGTAGAGGCGATAAAAGAAGCTGGTATTGTTGAGCAAAATGCAGACAAAAAATATTTTGTTATTAAAAATAATATAAAATATATAGATGAAAAATCTGGAATTGAAATAGAGGTATTTCCAGATAACGAGTTGAATATTAATGTTATGATTGATTATAATTCAAGTGTTCTTGGAAATCAATTTGCTGTCCTGAAATCGTTGAAAAATTACGTAAATGAAATTTCTACATGTAAAACATTTGTATTTCTAAAAGAATTAGAACTACTTCTAAAAAATAATTTGATAAAAGGAGGCGATTTACAGAACGCTCTTGTAATTATAGAAAAAGAAACAACACAGAAAGAACTAGACAGAATTGCAGACCTATTTAACAAACCACGCAGAAAATATATAGGTCAAGGAATATTAAATGAACAAGATTTAATATTTCAAAACGAACCAGCAAGACACAAACTGCTCGATTTAATCGGAGACCTTGCACTGACAGCTATGCCAATAAAAGGTAAAATCCTGGCAACACGTCCCGGTCATTATTCAAATGTTATGTTTGCAAAAAAAATAAGACAGGAGATAAAAAAAAGACGAAAAAGAAAAAACGCTCCTGATATTGATATAAATGCTGTTCCTGTGGTTGATATTAACGGAATAATGAAAGGACTACCACACCGTCCTCCTTTTCTGTTAATAGATAAAATCCTGAAACAAACTGATAAAGTAGTTATTGGTTTGAAAAACGTTACTATAAATGAACCTTTTTTTAGAGGACATTTTCCCGGAAAACCAGTTATGCCAGGTGTATTAATTGTTGAAGCAATGGCACAAACAGGCGGTGTTCTTGTGTTAAATACAGTAAAAGACCCAGAAAATTATCTTACTTATTTTCTTAAAATTGACAAAGTAAAATTTAAGAGAATGGTTTTTCCTGGCGATACAATAATTTTTAAATTAGAACTTATTGCACCTGTTCGACGAGGAATTGCAAATATGAAAGCTCAGGCATTTGTCGGAGAAAATCTTGTTACCGAAGGTCAATTAATGGCTCAAATTGTAAAAGAAAAATAAAATATGATACAAAAATTTGTTAATGTGCATCCGAATGCAAAAATTGCAAAAAATGTTATAATAGAACCATTTGCAACAATCCATGAGGATGTTATTATTGGAGAAAATTCTAAGATATATGCGAATGCCGTTATAATGGACGGAGCAAGAATCGGGAAAAATGTAACAGTATTCCCAGGTGCAGTTGTAGCGGGTCCGCCTCAGGATTTAAAGTTTAAAGGTGAAATAACAACAGCTGAAATTGGAGATAATACTGTTATACGTGAATGTGCAACAGTAAATAGAGCAACTATTGCGAAAGAAAAAACAGTTCTTGGAAAGAATTGTATATTAATGGCATACAGTCATGTTGCACATGATTGCACAATAGGAAAAAATGTTATCTTGGCAAATAATGTTCAAATTGCAGGTGAAGTTGAGATAAATGATTTCGCAATACTCGGAGGCTCTACAAACGTACATCAGTTCACAAGAATAGGTCAGCACGCTTTTACACAAGGCGGATTATTGCTCGGAAAAGACATCCCGCCTTATGCAAAAGCGGCAAGGTTCCCAGCAAGTTTTGCAGGTATAAACTCAGTAGGACTAAAAAGAAGAGGCTTCTCAAATGAACAGATATACGAAATTCAAGATATTTACAGAATACTTTATAGCAGAGGTTATAATTTTACAAATGCTTTTGCTAAAATTATGGAAGAAATACCAGAATCTGATATAAAGAAACAAATAACTGATTTTATGAAACAAACAAAAAGAGGAATTATTCCAGCTCCCAAAAAATAACAGTTAAATTACTGTCGGTATAGCTTCAAGCCGCGCCGACAGTTTACAACTGATTAAATTTTTTTTATGAAAAAAGTAATTATAACATTTACTGTTGACTGGGAAGGCGATGATTTTGAATCTATTGACGATCTGATTGAACTTCGTAAATATATAGGAAAAAATGTCCCAGCAACATATTTTATCTGTCCAGCATATTTCACAAAAGGTATTCAACATGTATCAGAAAATATAAATAAAGCTACAATGCCGAACGATGAGATTGCTTTACACATACATAACTACCGAAGTTTAATAGATTATTGTGGACTTACATTCCGAACAGAACCAGATTTCTATGAACCGTATAGTAAAAAAATTCAAAAACTTATTAATAAATTACCAAAGTTTTTGAGATCGCCAAACACAGGAAGAGGAATTCCGCTATCTGCCTACGAGCCTGATGAAATAATAAAAATATTAAATAAATCAAAGGAAATATTATTGTCAAACCTTAATATTTCGGAATTAACAAGTTTCAGAGCAGGAGGTTGGATGGCATCAGACAATGTTTTTACGGCATTAGAGAAAACTGGTTTTAAATTTGACTCATCTGCGGCACCACCAGAAATTTTATCTCAGGGATATTCTTTTGAAAACAACGGTAATTTTTTAGACGACTATAATAACAATAACAGAAGCTGGACAGAATTTATTATAAAATTGTGGGGATACAAAGAACAAGAAGAATATTTTTTGAGAAATTCATTCAGCCTTAAAAATTGCCCAGACAAAGCAATAAGAAAACTCACTCAACCGTATAAAATAAATTCTTTGATTGAAATGCCAAATAATTGCGGAGTATCTGATTACGCATCTGGAAGAAAAACGATGCGACCTGTTTTAGAACATGCAATAAATAAAATTAAAAATGGTAGTAATAAACATTTTTTTATTAATATTGGATGTCATCAAGAAGGAGACTATATTTACAAAAGACCAATTGCCGATTTTTTTAAATCAATAACTGACCAAGAAAGACAATATATTGAATTTAAAAATTTAAAAGATGCCGGTGAAATGGCAAAAATAGAAATAAGAAAAAATAATAAATTTAAACAGTAAAAAAAAATAAAATGAAAAATATATCAATTTTCAAAAAAATACTAATAGTTTTTATAACAGTAGGATTAACAGCAATTGTAGCAGATAGTCTAATTGCTGATTATATTTTCAGAAAAACAATAACTGAAAATACAGATAAAATATTTTTTAACGATTTAAAAAGAAAAAAACATGAAATAGAAAAATATTTTAAAGATATAAAAACTAAAATGAAAATGGAAAGCAATTTTTATGCAATACAAGATTTGTTTAGAATATTAGAGAATTATCACAAAGAAACAGGTGCAAATAAAAATGATACTTTTCCTGTAAATACAGAAGACTACAAACTATTAACAGAAAAACATTATAATTATTTTTCAAAATACATAAGAATAAATAATTATTACGATGCTTTTTTTATTTGTGCAGAACACGGGCATGTAATGTTTTCGGTATCAAAAGAAGACGATCTCGGAGCAAATTTATCCGTAGGAAAATATAAAAATACACATCTTGCAAAACTTTGGAAAGATGTCGTAACGAAACAAAAAACAATAATAACTGATTATCAGCCTTATGCACCTTCAAACAATGAGCAAGCATTATTTGTTGGCACGCCAGTTTATAGAGATAAAAAAATAATTGGGGTTCTTGTGATGCAAATTTCATCTAAAAAAATAAATAAAGTCATTTACAATAACAATAAATTATATGAAAGTTCCGAAATCTACATTGTTGGCAAAGAAAATACAGAGTATAATCTTAAATCAGATAAACGTCTTACAAACGAAACTATTGGAGACCAAATAAAAGATGAAACTATAATAGATTGTATGAATAAAAAGAAAACAACAGAAGTAATTAAAACATTAACTACGAATAAAAAGGATTATCTTTTTTACTCTGCATTGAATATAAATGGTTTAGATTGGAGGATTTTTTCAACAGTGAACATTGACGAAGTTCTTAAACCAGTAAAATTACAAGCAAGGATTATATTAATTGTTTCTATTATTTCTATCTTATTTATAATAATTTCAGCTTATTTATTATCAAGGTCAATTTCTAAGCCGATAGAAAATGTTGTAAATGCAATAAAAAAAATATCTAACAAAGAAATAAATTTTCAAATAAAAGAAAAAAGGAAGGATGAAATTGGTACACTTTACAACTCAATAAACGAAATCAATACAAATTTCAGAGATATAATTTTAAATATAAATAACACAGCAATAGCTGTTTCAAATGCCAGTGACCAGCTAAGTTCTGCTTCGCAGAATATAGCAGATAGGGCAAACGAACAAGCCGCAACAACAGAAGAAGTTGCAACTTCAATTGAGGAAATGTTGGCAATGATAAATTTAAATTCTCAAAATGCCGAAATAACTGGACAAAGTTCTGAAAAATCTGCAAATGAAATGAAGCTGAGCAATGAATTTTTTGTAAAAGCTATAAACTCTGTTATTACTATAAGCAAAAAAATATTAATAATTACAGAGATTGCAAATAAAATAGATATTCTGTCAATAAATGCGGCTATTGAAGCGGCTCATGCTGGCGAAGTAGGTAAAGGTTTTTCTGTTGTAGCAAATGAAATAAGAAGACTTGCCGATAAAACAAAAATTGCATCAAACGAGATAAACAAATTATCACAAGATGGACAAAATATTTCAAAAATTGCAGGCGAAAAATTAAAAAATGTAATTCCAGAGATAATAAAAAGTGCCGAGCTTGTAAATAAAATCGTTTCAGCAGGAAAAGAACAACAAATCGGAGCCGAAAGTGTAAATATTTCAGTCCAACAACTAACAGAAATAACAAACGAAAACTCAGCATCTGCCGAAGAGATGTCTGCATCTGCCGAAGAGTTATCGGCACAAGCACAACAGTTAAAAGAATTGATTTCTGTGTTTAAAATTAGAGATTTATAACAAGAAATAATTTTAAAATAATGAGTCCATTATTTTTCTTCTTTCTTTTTCTTATGGTTCTCTTCGTTCATCATTTTCTCGTTTAATATTTCAAAATCTTTTACCAGTTTCTGAACTTCTTTTGTAATATTATGATAATTATTATTATCGATTGTTTTTTGAACGGCGAGCAGTTTTGTATGTTCTGTCATAAAAATTTTTAACAATTTTTCAAATGGTTCAATAGGGTCGTTTACTTGTTTTGTACTTTCTTCGTTTTCAATTTTCTCTGTTACAATATCTGGAGGTAAATCTTCTGTGATTTTATTTTCCTTTTTTATAATATTTTCTTCTTCTTTTGTTTTTTTAAATAAACGGTTTAGTATATAAATCAAAAAACCTATCGAAGCTGTTCCGAGTCCTGTAAAAATAGATAAATAACTTATAATAAGATTAATTCTCCTTGCTCTCATTTTTTCTACTTTCTTATTAATTTCTTTTTCTATATCGTCAATATATACTCCGCTTCCTATTACCCACCCAAATGGTTCGAAAAATTTAACAAAAGATGTTTTTTGTGCGTCTTCGATTAGTTCATTTTTAGCTGGTTTATCCCATTTATATTCAACAAAGCCTTCACCTGTTTTTTTGCATGCATCATGAAAAGCCTTATATAAATTATAATCTTTATCAAAGGCACGGTTATATTTTTTTCCTGTTAATACTTTTCCTTCCAAGTCTGGAATAAAAGGGTTCATAATCAATTTTGGTATAGGTTCTGTGTCATCGTTTAACCAGAAATAACCAGTCCCGTTTGCATATCTTAATCTTCTGAGGTCTGATTTTGTTTTCTCCATGCTGTCTTTTATTGCATTGTCAATATAAATTCCTGTGCATATTATCCAGCCCCATTCTTCGAATAACCTTGAATAAGCAAATTTAGGAATTTCAGCCTGCGTACTGTCACCCAGTGGGTGCGACCATACATAATCAACAAAACCTTCACCGTCATTCTTACATTTTTTTGCTATCTCAGTAAATACATTTTTTTTTGTTCCAGAGACATAATTAAATTTTTCGTTTGTAAGTACTTTATCTTTAAGTTCAGGCATTGTTGGTTCTAAAATCATTGTAGGATTTGGCAACACACTGTCAATAACCCATATATAACCAGCTCCTTTATCATATTTTATTTTTCCAATCAATTCGAGAGCCTGTGCCTGTGCCTGTGCCAAATTTAACTTTCCGTTACTAACCGCATTGGCTTTGTCTTTCAGTATTTCTTCTACAATATTTATAAAATTCTTTAATCGCGGACCATAAAAACTCTTCAAGTAAGATGTATCGGTTGCATTTTTATAATTATTTTCAACAACCGTGTACGCCATATATACAAAACTTTTCAGCTCCTCTTCTGTATCGTTCTTTTGTGTTTCTCTGTATTCTTTAATTTCTTTTTTTTCTTGTACATCAAGTTTTATAATTGTATATATCAACGATGTTACTATAAAGAAAGCAAATAACAAAGTTATGATAATAACAATTTTTGATTTTACACTTCGTTTGCCAAATATTATCATTTATTTTCAGATTTTTGTGAACAGTTACATAAACTCAACTTTATCAAAAATTTTTTGATTTTTGTCAAAGTTTTAAAATTAACTTTATATAAATTTGATTTTTCTAATTTTAGAACATAATATTTTAATAGATAAATTCTTACTATATTGTTGTTAATAATTCTATAACTACTTCTTATTTTTACAAATCACGTTGAGTTATTAATTTATACTAATAACATAAGAATTGAAACGATTAACAAAACACTCAAAAAGAATGGCCAATATAAGAGTTTAGGAATTATATCATTACGGAACTCAGTAAGCCAATAACCTTTTTGTCGAGCTACTAAAACGGAATCGAAGAATACGTAAAGTATCATCATATATAACAGTATGTAGAAAAATTCAAAATAAACAATGTCTTTTATAGCGAGTGTTTCCCGCAATCCAACATGAGCGAGAAGAGAAGCAAAGAAAAAAGACCCCGTAGGTCCGAGTATCCTTGCTACTGTTCCCATATCTCCCGGCATTGTGATAGTTTGTAAAATAAAAAGAATAGCCAGCATGACTACAATAGGCATTGAGCCAGAGAATATTGTACCCAGAAAATTCCGAGACATTTTGATGTCAAAAAATAATTCTGGAGTCTTTTCCCGACAGTTAAAACCTTTTAGACTGAAATTTGAATTATAACTATTCATCTCATACGCAAAATTACTGCTCAACATTGCCCAGCCACCAACTTCAAGCTTCTCCGAAATACCTGGCAACATATTTGGGTTCGTAAAATTATATGAATCCAAGTCTGGCTGTAAGACAATATAATTTTTAAAATCTCTTGGCAATATTCTAATTAGTAAATTTTTTCTATCAACGGGATATTTTTTATAACTAAAATTTTTGCGGAGTGTTATTCTAAAATACCATCCAAATACTTCATTATTTCCGTCTTTGTAATGATACGAATCTACAAAATTATCAGATATTGCTTCTGGAAAGATAATTCCTCTGTCAACAATATTATCATGGATACCAGTAGTATATCTCTGCCATACTGTTCCCGACAAAAAAACATTATTTGCATTAGGGAACTCAATCGTCTCAAAGAAAATCCCTGTAGGAATATAATTAATAGTATCTTTACACAATTTTTCTACACGCCGGTTATATTTGTTAAGATAATTATCAACTCCTGTACGGTCGATAACTCTAACTGTTTCATTTTCTTGAAAATCACCATATTTAACAGAAAGGTCTAATACATAAGCTATTTCGCCCAAGAGAAGTAATGATGTCCATATAGTAAAAACAACCATAGATATAGTTGTCAATTTATGAATACGAATTATTAAACCGAAACCAAATATAAAAAAAGTTAGCAAGGAAAGACTTATAAAAATAGATAAGTTTTTCAGATAATTCCTATCAATAGGGATGTCATCTTTTATGAAGACAATTATAAGCGCCCAGTTTAACGATTTTATAGGCTCGTAGAAGACCCATGATAATTGTCCAGTAAGGTCGTCTGAATGCTCAAGAACACCAGATTTTCCTTTAAGAGCTTCTTTGCCAAGTTTTGCAAAATTCTTATTATCACGCTCTTTAGCTACTTCAAATATTGTTTTTATTTCGTTATATTCATTTACTGGATGTGCAACAAATGTTCCTTTTTCTGATAAAATAAATCCGTATCCAGATTTTTTTAAATCAAGTGCATCCATGATATCCAATATATCTGATAACAAAAAATCTAAAAAAACACTTCCTATTTTTATATTTGCATCTGTTATGCTGTCGTATCTTAAAATCGGAACATAGTAAATTTCAACAAATTTTTCGTTATTTGATATGTATCTATTTTTTTCTCTTTTAAAATAAAAAGGCGAATTACGTCTAATATCGGAGATATCATTATGAGGAAGATAGGCAACGCCTATACCAAAAAATTTTAATTTTGAAGTATCGTTAACATAAGATTTTATTTTTGCAATAATATCTTCTTTTTGCATTACTCCGGAAGATAAATCGTTTGCTATTTTATCAACAATACTCATAGACTCGCTAAAATTTTTATTAAATTCTTTAGCGGCTTTCTGTGTTTGCGAAAGTACGTCATACTTTTGTTGTTCTGTTGTCGAATTTGTATATGATATATAATTAAATACCAAAAGCAGACTAACAAACGAACTTACTATTAGTATTCCTAATACGATTCTTTTTGTAATGGCAATAGCCCTATCTGTAACATCAGGTTTCATAAATTAAAATGCAAAAATAAAATTAAATAAAAATTAAAATGCAAAATTAAAAAAAAATAATAAAATCACAATAATTATAAAAAAAAATGTCCAAGTAATTGTTAAAAATAACTTTTTGATTTGTTTTTTGTAAAATACTTATTATCAGGTGTAAACCAATTCGTAATTCGTAATTTATAATTCGTAATTTACCAATCTTATTATTTTTTGTTTAAATTTGATAAAGTCAAAATTTCTAAATTAAATTTATGAAAATATTTTTGAGTAAATGAGACCTTTATGCAGTTCAAATTTTTGGTTTTTATTTTGTATTTTTTAATTATATTGGGGTTACAATAAAATTATATTGGTTTTGAAACATTTTTTTTTTATTTTGATGCGTATGCCCTATTAAATATTTGACAAACATGTTATAATATGCACTCGGCAAATGTTTTTTCACAATCAGAACAAAAAAAATTTGCTTTTTATTACTGTTTTTCACTATCTTTGTCATATGTTTAATACTAAACATTCATGAATGTTAGTATTTAATAAAAAAAAAAATTTATGATACAAAAAAAATCAAAATACAATAATATGCTTATTGGTGTTATCTTGGGTCTGATTATTCCTATTTTAGTTATGTTTCTAATTATTGCGATGCAGTCTGGTGCAAATTTTCAGGGTTATTACAAACAATTAAATTCACTTGGACTAACTGCTGATATATTGCGTATGAGTATAGTTGCTGATTTGCTTGTTTTTTATTTTTTCTTAAATAAAAAATTTTATAATGCTGTGAAAGGAGTTATTATTTCAGCTGTTATACTTGGACTTTATGTTGTTTATATAAAATTTTTAAGATGAAATATTACATTATTGCAGGTGAGGCATCGGGTGATTTACATGCTTCAAATTTGATGAGCGAACTTAAAAAATTTGATAAAAATGCAGAGTTTCGTTTTTGTGGAGGAGACATGATGATTGCACAAGGAGGTACTCTTGTTAAACACTACAAGGAAATTGCATACATGGGTTTTCTGGAAGTCTTTCTTCACTTACCAGATATTTTACGAAGTATTAAATTTTGTAAAACAGATTTGAATAATTATAAACCAGATGTAATAATCTTGGTCGATTACCCTGGATTTAATTTAAGAATAGCAGAATATGCTCATAACAATAAATTTAAAGTATATTATTATATTTCTCCAAAAGTTTGGGCTTGGAAACAGTCAAGAGTATATAAAATAAAAAAATTTGTTGATAAACTTTTTGTTATTTTTCCTTTTGAAATTGACTTTTATAAAAAATATGATTATAAAGTTGAGTTCGTAGGGAATCCGCTTCTTGATGCAATTGAACAATTTAATAATAATAATTTACCAGATAAATTTTGTAATGAATATAAATTGGGAGACAAACCAATTATTGCATTATTGCCAGGTAGTAGGAATCAGGAAATAAAATATAACCTTCCAGTAATGTTTAAAATTGTTAAATTTTTTCCTGATTTTCAATTTATTATCGCTGCTGTATCATCTATTGATTTGGAATTTTATAAAAAACAAATAGAACCAAAGCAAGCAGATATTAAAATTATATTTAATAGAACTTATGATATTTTACAATTATCGGAAGTTGCAATAGTAACATCTGGAACTGCAACATTAGAAGCCGCTCTATTTAATGTTCCAGAATTGGTATGTTACAGAGGTGATAATATTTCATATCAAATAGGAAAAAGATTAGTGAAAGTAAAATATGCTTCACTCGTAAATCTGATAATGGACAGCCTAATAATTAAAGAGTTTATTCAATATGATATGACAATAGAAAATCTTGTAAACGAATTAGAAAAAATTATTAATAATATTGAATATAAAAATAATATGATTAATAATTTTGAAAAAATGAGAAAAATACTCGGAGGTAAAGGTGCTTCAAAAAGAACAGCAAAATTAATAACAAAACAATAATATATTATAATAATTAAAAATCTTAAACTTATAATGAAAAAGCAAAATATAATCTTATTTTTACTTCTTATTTTAATAATATCATCTTGTTTTGAAGACGAAGATATTATAAAATTACCGCCAACAGAAAGTACTGTCGAGATAGGACAAGCTGCAATGACTGAGACATATATGTATCAGGTTTTTTTTGATTTGGAAACTAATGCTGTAGTAAAAACAAATATTTTTTCTGATTGGGATCTTGGGTTCTCAACCTCAGATACAAGCTGGAGAATAGTACTTAACAACGCAAAAAAAATGTACGCTGGAAATTCATTTAATACTAATTTCGAGGAGGTTACAAGTATGGATAATATTGAAATGTTTTTTGATAAATCAAATGGAAATCCTGACAGTATAGCTACAAATGGTTGGATTGATTTATCTAATGAAATACCTGTTTCAAATAATTATGTTTATGTTATTGATAGAGGTTATAATGAGAATTTTCTAAATGATGGATATAAAAAAATTATTTTTCAAACTCCAGAAGATAACAAATATAAAATAAAATTTGCAGATTTAGATGGACAAAATGAAGTAACTCTTAGTATCGAAAAAGATACTTCTGTAAATTATGTTTGTTTGTCGTTTGATGATGGAATTGTGGATATAGAGCCGCCAAAAAATGAATGGTCATTATTATTCTCTATGTATCAAACTTTGGTACCAAGCATAGCTGGAGATTATTATCCTTATCTTGTTAATGGCGCATTGCTAAATCCGTACAACGTAAAAGCCCAAAGAGATACTTTGCTTGATTTTGAAAATATTACAGTAAATGATATTACAGATATTGAATTAGAATCGAATTTAGATATTATTGGTTACGATTGGAAGTTTTTTAATTTTGAAGCAGGAATTTATACAATAGTTCCGGGACAGAATTATATTATTTATAATAATAGCGGTTATTATTACAAGTTAAGTTTTGTTGATTTTTATAATGAAACAAGCGAAAAAGGATATCCTACTTTTAGACATGCAAGACTGTAAATATTTACAATACGTTTGTTTTGTCTGATGATAAAAATTCTTTTTCAATCATTTTTTTATTATTTATTATGTTGTAGAATTCATCAAAAAAATCAAGCGTTTGCTTTTTGTATTTATTTTTTAGAAGTGGAAAATTATTATATAGTTCATAAATTTCGGTTCTTTTCTCATTAAAAATACTAAAAATATAATCAAGTTGAATCGTATCGTTACAATATCCAAGATGCAATCTTTGACGTATGGAGTCCAGTTCAAAAATAGAAATTGGTTCAGCATAAGAGGCATTAATAATTCCAGAGAAATCAAAATCGTAAGGAACAGGCGAAGGAGGGTGTTTTGATTTATCAGATATTAATGTAATATTATGAAGATACCAAACAGACCAGTCAGCATTTGCTATCATATATTGAAAAACAGATAATAATGTAATTCCATCGTAGTTCAACTGATTTTGTTCTAAATATGGTTTTTTGAGAACTTTTGCATCATTTCTTTTTGCCATTTTCTTTGAACTTTCTATAAAAAAACCATAATGAGTTATTGTTTTTGATTTTTGTTGAGTAGTATCATCGGTATCAATATACATAATTTTCGCAAGCCTTACGCGATAACTTTTATTAGTAAGAATATTATAAACTCTATACAATAAATATTCTGCCAAAAGATATTGTTCATATTCAGATGAATCATTTTGACAGTGTGTTACTAATTTTAATTTTGTTTCTTTTGCGAATATTGTTTTTTTGCGTTTTTTCTTTTTTTTATCAAATTTTAATTTAATCGGAGGAAAATTACAGTAGTCTGAGTCACGACGAAAATTTCCTCTTGTTTTGATTTCTATATCTAATGAAATAATACTGTCTTTTTCGTTTACATACGAAATTTTTGCTGGGTGATAAAAGCGTCTTTCATCAATATCTGAAAATAATTTTTCAAAATTTGTCTCTAAGTTTATTTCCAATATTTCTTTTGATTCAAATAGATTTTTGTTTTTTTTGGTTGTTTTATCTAATAAATTATTTTTATTATCGCTTTGACAACACAAATTAACTATTATTAGAATTAAAAAAATATATAATATATGTTTATTTTTCATAGTTTTTTTGTTATCACAAGTTTAATATTTTATTAAATTTTCAAGAAAAAAAATAACTCATAACTCATAACTAATAACAAATAAATAAAATGAAACAAATATTTGAAGAGTTCTTAACTGTTTCTAATGCCAATGTTCCTATTTCGGCATTTATATTAAATATTATTTTATCAGTATTTTTGGGTTTTTTGTTGAGTTTGCTTTATCTTAGGTATGGTAATTCTTTATCTAATAGGCGACATTTTGGCAAAAATTTTTTACTTATTAGTACGACAACAATGTTGATTATTGCAGTTATAAAATCTTCGTTGGCTTTATCGTTAGGACTTGTTGGCGCGATGTCTATTATTAGGTTTCGTACAGCTATTAAAGAACCGGAAGAATTGACTTATTTGTACATTTCTGTTGCGATAGGTTTAGGTCTTGGTGCTGACCGTCCTATTATTACGATTCTTTCTTTTTTGATAATATCAATAATAATAATATCAATAAAAAAATTTTCAAAAAAAGATAAAACCAGCCAAAATATGTATTTTACTATTAGATACAAAATAAATAATAAAATAACAACAGATGATATTTTTGCTGTACTTAAAAAAAATTTCAATAATGTAAGCCTGAGAAGATTATATGAAACAAAAAAAATTATTGAAGTTTCATTTATTGTAGCGACATGCAGTTTTGCGATGATAGACAAAGCCAAAAAAGAATTACAACAAATGAATAATACTTTAAAAATTACATTTCAGAAATGCAAAAATGACTATACATCATCTGAGTACGAATAAACTCAGTTAAAAATCTATTATAAAATCATGTCGCTCAACTGTTCCTGTTTTTTTGTTACAAGAATAAAGTGAACGACCTGATTTATAATGATTTGTAAATTTTAGTATCCTAATTAAGTTCGATATTTTTTAAAATATCATCTGCATATTTTACCTGTTCTCTTGCGTATTTGAATTTTTTTTGCAATATTTTTTCTGCAATATTCACAGATAATGAAACTATTTGTTCTTTTACTTCATTTAGTGCTACATTTTTCTCGTTTTGAATTTGCAAGTATGCTAGTTCTATTATTTTTTCTGCTTCAATAGATGCTTCTTTTTTTGCATCTGATATTATTTTATCTTTAACATCTCTTGCATCTCTCAACAATGTTTCTCTTTCAACTTTTGTTTCCTGTAATATTCTTTCGTTTCCAGCTTGCAGTTTTGCCATTTCGTCTTTTGCCATTTCGGCAGATTCTAATGCTTCTTTTATTGAATCTTCTCTTGTTTTTAGCGAGCCTAGAATTGGATGCCATGCAAACTTTTTGAGAATATAAAGTACAATCAAAAAAGAAAGAACCATCCAAAATACTAAACCGAAATCAGGAGTTACTAAACCCATTTTTTAAAATTTAATTATTAATTATTAATTGATTATTCAATAAAACTATATTAAAAAAACTAAAACATCATATAGTTTTGTAAAATTTTTTATCCTAAAAAAGAAAAACTCATTAATCTAACTGGCGTACCGTTAAGATATGTATTGAGGTCGTTGTTTATTTCTTTAACATTAGCTTTAACCACCAAATTTTCTTTTTGTATATTTTTAGGCATATCAATCACTCTCCACATTGTACCTTCATCGTCAACTATACTCCAAAAACCAGAATCAAGATTCTGAAATTTTACTTTTCCCTGAATTGATTTTTTTTTCATTTTGTAATATTTTTTTGTTTAATTTAAATTATTAAAATTGTATAATAAATTGTAACGATTATTATTGGACTTTTGTTTTTATATTATTTTATACTAAATAATATACATTTATTTTCATACAAAAGTTTTCACTAATCGCTCACTGTTATTAGTTCGATATCAAAAATTAATGTAGAATACGGCGGTATTGTTCCATTGCTAGTTCCTGTTGAGCCGTATGCAAGTTTGCTTGGAATTATCAGTTTTGCTTTTCCGTTTTCTTTCATATAAGAGATTCCTTCGTCCCATCCCGCGATCACTTTTCCGTCTCCGAGAACAAAATTTATAAGACCTTCATCAAATATATCACCATTTAAGAAATACCCTTTGTAGTTCACTCTTACAGTTTTACCTGCAACAGCTTGACTTCCAGTTCCTTGTGTTGTTTCAATGTAATAAAGTCCACTTTCTGTAGGTATGTTTGTTATGTCATTCTCCTGAATATATGTTTTTAAATCTTCATCTTCATTATTGCTGTCATCATCCTTGTCGCATGAGATTGTCAAGAACGAAATACTTATCAATAAAATTAAAATTTGTTTATACATTTTATTATTATATTTATTTTTTATAACTACACAATTGGTCTAAAATACTTAAGTAAATAATAGATTTAGAGTATGCCATTTTGTGTAAATTACATTTTTTTTGAATTTTATCAAAGTTAAATATCTATAAGTAATGGTTAAAAAATAACTTCCTGATTTGTTTTTTGTAAAATACTTATTA
>JAOZMB010000087.1:10069-14575 GCA_029934515.1 Bacteroidales bacterium | reverse complement strand
TTGATATTTGCGTTAGTTTGCTATAAATTGAATAAAAAAATTGTCATGTACTAAGCCATACGAATATAAATTTGTAAGCATAGTTAAATCTGGTAAAAATGTAAATTCATTATCATAAAGATACAAGTAGTTTAAATTAATAAGGTTTCCAATTTCGGGGGGAATATTGCCACTTAAATCATTGTATTGTAAATAAATTTGTGTAACCCTTCTGTTTTCATCAATAGTGATACCGCTCCATGTGCCTATTTCTCCTGTTAGCCAGTTGTCGTTATTTGTCCAGTTGTCTCCGCCAGTACTGTTGTATAGTGCTACAAGTGCAAGTGAGTCTTGCTCTGTTGTTTGTGCTTGTGTAAAGTAAAAAATAAAAACGAGAGATAGTAATAATGTAAATTTTTTCATAATTTTAAGTTTTTTTTGCTAGCTGCGTAAAGATTAACATTTCTGTTTATACGAGTTAGTAATTCTTTTATATTTATAAATTTTTAGTCTTTCTTTAATCTTGTATGTTTTTTTCTTTAAAAATAAATTCTTCTTGAAACAAAGTCCGCCCAACCGAGTTATAATTCACCGTCAAAATAATGTCTTTGTCATGTTTGCATTCTTTCTTTTTTCACAGAATTACAAATATTTTTAAAAATTGAAAATAATTTGATGTTAATTTTACATTTCTGCAATTTAAAATCAAGAAAAAAGAATTAAAATTGTAAAATCATATAACTTACAATCTTAATCCTTAATTCACATGAATTATAATATTGTGATGCTTTTGTATTAGTATATTTTAATTCTATTTAGTCTCTGTATTTTTATATATTTTTACTCCAGCTTTCAAATATTTTACAAATTCTTTTGGGTCTGGATTATAGAAATACGGTTTTTTAACTAACACTTTACCATTCTGGTCAAGTAGGATATATGCTGGTTGCGAGTTCATTCCGAAACGAGAAATCTGGTAATCTGCATATTTCGAACCAAGTGTTTTCTTTATTTTTCCGTCAAAAGATGATGTTATCCAATCTTCTTTTGGCAATAAAGTTTTGTCATCTACATAAAGCGATATTATTACATAATCTTCTTTCAAAACTTGCAAAACATAAGTGTCAGCCCAAACATTATCTTCCATTTTTCGACAATTAACACAGCCGTGTCCCGTAAAATCAATAAATATCGGTTTATTTTGTTCTTTTGCACAAGCAAGTCCCTGTTCGTAATCAAAATAACCTTTCAAACCATGAGGAAGTTCAAGAAAATCACTGTACTTTGCATCGTCACATTGGTCTTGCATGTTGTTTCCAGTGTTGTCTCTAATTATTCTATTTAAATCGTAATCGTGAGTTTTCATTGGAGGCAAATATCCAGAAAGAGCTTTTAAAGGCGCTCCAAACATACCCGGTATCATGTATATCACAAAAGCAAAAGTAAGAACAGCAAAACCCAAACGAGGAACTTTTATATAATCTAAATCGCTGTCGTGTGAAAATTTTAGTTTCCCAAGCAGATAAAATCCCATTAATGTAAAAATAACAATCCAAAGAGCCAGATAAACTTCACGGTCTAACAATCCCCAATGATATGTTAAATCAGCCATACTAAGGAATTTAAGACCAAGAGCAAGTTCCAAAAAGCCAAGAATTACTTTAACAGAATTGAGCCAACCACCAGATTTTGGTATATTTTGAAGCATCTGCGGAAAGAACGCAAAAAGTGTAAATGGAAGAGCAAAAGCAAGTGAAAAACCAAGCATGCCAATAACAGGCTCTACAAATTGCCCACCAGCAGATTCAACAAGTATAGAACCAACAAGAGGCCCAGTACATGAAAACGAAACAACAACAAGTGTGAATGCCATAAAAAAAGGTGCTACCCAACCACCTTTGTCAGCTTGTTCATCAGATTTTGCTATAAGCCAATTTGGTAACATTATCTCAAACATGCCTAAAAAAGATGCAGCAAAAAATATAAATATCAAAAAGAAAATTATATTCGGAAACCAGTGAGTACTAAGAAAATTTGCAAACTCTGGACCGAGCAACACAGCCACAAGAGTGCCAATAACCGTATATATAAAAATTATTGAAAAACCAAAGAAAACAGCTTTTTTTCTGCCTTGTTTTTTTCCTCCTTTGTCGTGCATAAAAAAAGATACAGTCATAGGAATCATCGGAAAAACACAAGGTGTAACTATCGCCACAAGACCTAACCCGAAAGCTATCCAAAACAATGTCCACAGAGAAGTATTCTCGTCAATAATATTTATTTCAGATTTTCCAGTATCTATTGAATCGGGAATATTTGCATCATTTGTTAAAGATTTATTATTTGTTGCTGATGTATCATTTGTGAGAGTATCCAGATTCTCGGTCGTATCCTCGCTAACTATTGTGTCATTATTTGTTATTTTATTCAATACTATTTTAAATTCAAAATCTTCTTTTATAGGAACACAACGTCCGTCTGTATCGGTGCATGCTTGTCCTTCTAGCGAACCTTTTACGGTAAAACTTTTATCATTTAAGATTTTTATTTTTTGTGTAAATATTGCTGATTTTGAAAAATATTTGATCTCAATTTCGAATATATCATCGTATTCTTTGTGAGGTTTTGGATATTCTTTCACCTTTCCAATAGTTTTGTAATCAGATGATTTTTTAAAAGTAAACTTCATCGGAATAGGTCCACCGTCTTCAAAATATTGACTATACAAATGCCATGTATCATCAATTGTTGCTTTTGCTTTCAACTCGTAAACATCTTCACTTATCTTTTTTGTATAGAACTTCCATTTAACGGGTTCTAATATCTGTGCATTAACAGAAAAGGCTGTTAATAAAACAGTCACAATAATTGTTAATATAAAAAATCTTTTTGTCATAAAAAATTATTTTTTTTGATTAAAATTAAAAAATTAGAGTTTATAAAATGATTTAATTGTTACCTATTTCAATAACATATTCATCTTTTACCATAACGCAAATTCCGTCTCCTGTTCGACATGCCTGACCTTGTATTATTATTTTAATTTTTTTTGTGGTCTTGTTTATCTCTATCTCCTGCATAAAAGTTGCATATTTTTCAAAATATTTAACATCAATATCAAAAATTTCATCAAACTCCGTCTTAGGTTCTGGACGTTCTATTGTTTTATTTACTTTCTTAATATCTTTTCCTTCAAAATCAATATATAATCTCATAGGACCTCCGTCTTCAAAATTTTGACTGTACAAATGCCAGCCGTCTTTTATTCTTACTTTTATCATTACTTTAATCTTATTGTCGGAAATCTTTTTGTAATTATAAGTCCATTCTGTCGTTTCTTGCTTTCCTATATCGGAAAACTGAGACTTAGCAGTATAAATTCCGAAAATTAAAATTATGGTAATTAAAAATATTCTTCTCATAATAAATATATATTTAAAAATTAAAATTAGATTCTGATTATGTTCTTATTATTATAATATTTTTTAACTTCTTTCTTTAAGATTGAAAAATTTGAAGTTACTACTCCTACTTTTTCACAAACAAGTCCTCCAGCAATATTTGATATTTCAGCAATATTTTTAATATGTAAATTATTTGCCAAACAAAGTGCCGCCGTTGCAATAACTGTATCTCCTGCTCCTGAGACATCGATTATATCACGAATTTCAGCAGGGACATGATAAGAATCAACTTGACTACTAATACAAACACCTGATTCCGAGAGTGTAGTAAGAATATATTTATTTTTTGTATCTTTTGCAAGTTTTTTACTTATTTTATATATTTTCTTAAAATCGGTCTTTTTGATTTCCAATTTTAGTCCATCTGCAAGTTCTTTTAAGTTTGGTTTGAATAGTGTTACATTTTTATAGAATTTAAAATTTCTTCTCTTTGGGTCGACCAGAGTAGGGATCTTTCTATTATTTGCTACTTTTGTTATTTTTTCAATAATTTTTTTTGTTATAACACCTTTGTCATAATCCTCAAATATTATTACATCAATTTGTTGTTCTTCGATAATATTTTGAATATCTTCCACAAAATAATGTTCATATTTACTTGTTATTTTATGAGTATCTTCTTCGTCTATTCTCATGATTTGTTGTCCACGACTAATTATTCTAAATTTTATTGTAGTTCGTCTTGTTTTATCTTTCGTTATACCTTTGCAGCTTATTTTTTTATCTTTCAAAAGTTCAAACATTATTTTTGATTTATCATCATCACCAATCACTGAACATAATATCGGAACAGCACCAAGTGCATGAATATTAAGTGCTACATTAGCGGCTCCTCCAAGACGATTTTCTCTTTTTTTACATTCAACTACAGGAACTGGTGCTTCTGGTGAAATCCTATTTACATCGCCCCACAAATAAGAGTCAATCATAATATCACCTATTATTAGGACTCTAAGATTTTTAAATGTATCGAATAAATTATCTATTTGCTGTTTTGTCATTTTAATTTATTATCGTATTTATTTTCATAACTGGATATTTTGTAGCATCGCCATAAAATATA
>JAOZMB010000087.1:0-9969 GCA_029934515.1 Bacteroidales bacterium | reverse complement strand
CATAAATTATTTCCATTTTATAATTAATTTGTATTTTGTTAAAAATAAGAATAAATGTAGAAAATATTAATAAATTTTCATATTATCGTATTTATTTTCATAACTGGATATTTTGTAGCATCGCCATAAAATATACTGTTTTGTATTAATAGTAACTCTGCTTTTTTTGTAAATCCAGCTGTTGCAAAAAATATGAAAATAGCTGGTCTTTTATTTTTTTCTAACTTCTTTTTTAATCTTATATATTTTTCAATATTTTTAACTCCTGTTCTTCGTTTCATGGTTTTAAGTTCCATGAATACTTCTTCGCCAGTTTCATTTATACCGTAAACATCTATTTCCATGTTTCGCAATCTTGTTTCTTTAACAATATAATTTCTGTATATTTCGCCGACTGCTTTTATTGTTCTTTTATCTCCGTTGTAAGTTATGTCATTAAGAATGAAACCTTTATTAAATATTGTTTCAAATTTATATTCGTAGAAGTGTCCGATATCGTAGCTGTGTTTACCAATTTGACTGCGAAGAGCTTTGCCAACGTCTTGTCCTATTTTATCAATCTCTTTCTGATAAATATTTCTAAAAACGAACTCATAGATTTTATCATTTGATATTTTGTAGTCAAAATTGCTTTCGCCCTGCGAGATAATATCTGAATATACAAGAGCTTTAAGTTTTTTTTCCAACTCAAAATCTGTCATATCAAGTTTTAAATCGGTCATAATTTGTTCTCTTGTTCGTTCTTTACCGTTGGCATTAAAAAGATACAATACCATACGTTTTGCATTAATATTGTTTACCTCCGAAAAAGCTTTGAAAAGATATTCGTACCAAGTTCCTTTTATGTTTCCTTTTGTTATTTCATGTTCATAAACATCGTTAATATTATTTATACTATTAAAATTTTTTTTGCCGAGAAATGTACCTTCAAAAATTATTGATATGTAATATGGGTCGCCACCAGTGAGACCGAGAATATATTCACCTGTTTTGTAAGTTATTGGTATTTCGTAGTACTGAGCATATTTAAATATCATCAAAAGTCCTTCTTTTTCTTCTAAGTTTCCAAGTTGGAACTCGTTAAAACGTGCTGGCAGAAGTTCCCATATTATTCTGCGAAGCCATCCTATATAACTTCCAGTAACAAGCATTGGCGCACAGCGACTCTCGGCGGTCAATAAATAACTACCAGCAAGAGTTTTAATAGGTTTGTAATTAGAATCAAGGATATATTTATTTATGTTTTGAAATTCATCAATAAACTGCAAAACTTGAATATTGTTCATCACTGCAATACTGTGTGGAGTCACTCTTGCAACTTTCCACATTGCACTACAATTTTGATTTTTTAAATTTATTAAAAATGATTTCAACAATTCCGAAATATTTATATCATTTTTAAAAAGTTCTTGTAGTTCATATATTGTCAATTGTCTTACAATGAAACGTTTTTTTCGAGTTAAAAATGCGTAATACTGACTTAAAAAAGAAGTTATAAAATCTTCTGCAAACTCGCCAAGCATCATGTTTTGTTCTCTAATTTCGTAGAAGAACGGCACAAGACTATCGTTCTGCGTCCAGATTATATTATAAAGTCGTTGCATAATAACTGTCTTTCCTTTCTTTCGTCGAGAAAGTAAAGCTCTTGATTTTCCTATTTCTTTACGAATATTATAGAGCCAGTGCTCAAAGTTTTCCATGATAGCACGGCGACCTGTAAAAAGCTCAGGAACTCCAATATTTTCTTTTAAAGCATAAATTATTTCCATTTTATAATTAATTTGTATTTTGTTAAAAATAAGAATAAACAAATGTAGAAAACATGTAATTACATAGGATGGTACTAATTATTTTGGTTTTAAGTTTTAATTTTGAGATAAAATAATAGTGCAGACACATCAAAATATTAAAGTGCTGAAAATCAAGGAATTATTATTTTCAAAATAGTGAATTTTAATGACTTTTCGATGCTTTTGTCTTATTCTTTGTCTTTAATTTTTTGACAATATCGGCAGTTCTATTTGATAATCTTTAATTAATCTTTGTACAGAACTATCGTTTAAGACATCTTTTTGTTTTTTCATTTTTGTGATTATTCTTTTTAAAAATATCTTTTCAAAATTCTCATTCTTATTTTGTGTTTCTTTGTATATTTCTTTTAAGAACTTATCATTATTACCATTTTTAAAAAGTTTATTTTTTAATTTCTTATTATCCGTCTTTTCAATCAATGTGTTTATTTTGTTTCTTAATAAAAATTTTATATATTTTTTAATTCCTTTAATACTATTTTTTCTTTTTACTTTAATTATCTCGGCGTATGCGGAATCTTTACCATATATTCTTTCTTTAATTTTTGCATATTTCAGAACAGTACGCGCATCGCCAGGGGTATATAACAAGGCTTCTTTACAATATCTTTCGGCTTCTTTATAATTTTTATCTTTGGAATGAATATATATCAGTCCGTTTAATGTTCGCATATTATAAGGGTGGTCTTCTAATGCTTTTTTGAATAAATTTATTACTTCGATATTAGGAACTTTCGTTCTATCAAGAGCAAGACCTTTATAAAAAAGAACTGGATTTGCAGCAAATTCAAGTGTAGTAACAGGAGAATAAAAATCATCAATCAAAGAAATTATATCATTATATCTATCTTTTTTTTGTAGTTCGAATATTTCGTTAAAACCAATCTC
The DNA here is from genome assembly GCA_029934515.1 of Bacteroidales bacterium. Classification (GTDB taxonomy): domain Bacteria; phylum Bacteroidota; class Bacteroidia; order Bacteroidales; family JAADGE01; genus JAOZMB01. The sequence continues at coordinate 7,270 of JAOZMB010000087.1, read as the reverse complement.
TGCTTTTATTCTTTTATAACTTGAATAGGATACTGATAACAATAAAATAAATACGAAAATACTTATTAATTTTATCGGTATTTTTTTTGTTTTTTTTTGTTTTGTATCCTTTTTATTACTGAAAAGTTTATCAAATTCAAAAACAATAAAAGCAAAAATTATATTGATAAATATCTGATGTTCAATTCTTTCTTTCGGAAAACTAAAAAAAGAATAAACAGCGTAACCAGTAACAGTAAAAAAGAATATTAACATTAAAACTTTATTTTCAGTCTCTTTTGTTTTTTGGATACATTTTAACACAAAGAACAAAGATAAAACAAAAAGTGAAAAATATGACAGAAATCCAATTATTCCAGTCTCTGAAAGAACCCACAAATAATCACTGTGAGGTCGTACGGCATTTTTCCAATTATCCTTATCTGATATACTTGTTCCTTTTTTTGCTATATTAATTTTCCAATTGCCAGCACCTACGCCAAGAAATGGCGATTCTTTTATTAGAGAAAGTGTTTTATTCCATAAATGAAGTCTGTGATATGTATTCCCTGAACTAAAATCTGTGGCTTCTTCTAAGTGATGTTTGATGTTCTTTTTTGTATCAACAATATTAATTATTATAAAAACAGCCAAAGCAATACCAATAACGACTCCTATTGATATTATAACTGGTTTGATTTTTTTATTTATTATTTTTTTTAAATCGGAAAAAATAAAAACAACAACCGAAAAAACGGTAGAAACAAATAAAGCAAGCCAAACAGAACGAGTCATTAAAACAATTATCAAAAGGATGCTGGCGAGAGCGGCAATAAAAGATAATTTTTTCCAAATATCTTTGAAATAGTATAAACCATAGACAGAAAACGAAAAAGTTAAGAACAATAATTGTGAATAAAGATTTTTATGAGCAGAGTTGCCAGTAACCGTGTAAACAGATTTTATTCCAAAATCCGTTTCCGAAAGCAGACTAATAAATTGAACAACACCTATAAAAGATATTATTAAAGATAAAACAATAACTGTTTTTATTAGAAAAATTTTACTTTTTTGATGAGGTAAAATAAAAAGTATAAGATATAAAAAGAAAATAAAAAATGTAAAAAGTTTCAGAAACTCGTAAATAGCTTCGAATTTATTTATGGCTGTCAGAGACGAAATGCCAGTAATAATTAAGTATAAAAAATAGATTATTACCAAAGGATTTTTTAAAATTCTGTAATCAAAAACTCTGAATTTGTTCCGCTTACCGAAAATTGTAAAAATTATTACAAAAAACATAAATATCGACAAAGCCAATAATCTTGGCTCCAAACATTTGTCGGATATAGTTCCATAATATATGTTTGGAATTATTAGTATTGACACAATAAAAAATATCAAAACAGCTAAACCGTTTTTTGATTTTTGATTTTTGATTTTTTTACTCATAATATTTTTTTTTGATGTTAATTTTTCATTTCCTAAATCGTGCCACGTCATAACATGGCAAGATAACATGCTTGTAATCAATTTCACATGTCAAATGAAACTGTGATTTTAAATTGTTACGATTTTTTTATTATAATTGTTTTATTTTTTCTTACTTCAAAAACAATCCCTCCGAGAATAAATAATATAAATAAAATTGAACCAACAAACGAAATTTTATTTCCTGCTGCCCATATTTGTGGTTCGAATTTAAATTCAATTTTATGTTTACCAGCAGGAACTTTCATAGCTCTCAAAACGTAATTTACTCTCATGTGAGGAACTTTTTTATTGTCAATATAAGCGTTCCAGCCTTTTCCGTAATATATTTCTGAGAAGACAGCAAGTTGTTCTATTTTTGTATTTGTTTGATATGTTAATAAGTTTGGTTTGTAGTCTGTTAGTTCAATCATTGCTGATGGATCTTTCTTAAATTCAAAGAACTGTTCTTTAAATCTTTTATCAACAATTGCAGTTCTTTCTGGATTAAAATTTAACATAGCTTTAATTTCGTCATCTGCATTTTCGACCTCTTTTATCTCTTCGACAAACCAAGCATTACCAAGCCTAAACTTATTCATCATAGGCATCATGTTTGGGTCGACAATAACATATTTCGTATTAAGCATATTTAAAACAGACAAACCAATCAATGCAGAATGTATTTGCAATTCGTTATTACTTGTGTTTAGCGCTGCTATCAACATTTGCATTTCCGTATTAATTTTGTAGTCAATTAATTCCTGATAACGTCTCATCTTAGCACCATGATAACCGCCTATTGATTTGTGAAAATACGAAGTTCCAGCATCGTTAAATGTGCTTACAGTCAGGTTTAATACTCTGAAATTCAATTCACTATCTTTTAATATAAATTTATCTGTCTCCGATGCTTTGAAAGGTTCTTGCTCGTATCTTGCGCTTTGAAAATCTTCGCTATTTAAGAACCTTTTATCAACAGCCCATAGGTCAATAATAATTGCCAAAGCAAGCAAACTAATAAAAATATTTAATTTAATTAATTTCTTCGTATAAAGCCAAATAAACAAAGCACCTATAAGAACAAATGTAAGCGAACGAAAAGCATCGGCACGAAACATGGAAGCTCTATCTGTTTTCAATGCAGGTATAAATGTGTCAAGTATTTGTTGTGCCTGCGCTCCTTCCTGCAAACCAAACATACTCATAAATACTTGTTTTTCGTTTCCGTTTTCAAATGATAAAATTCCAGGATTTATTAATAAAATCAAAATCAGTCCAGCAAGGATTCCTACACTCCACTTTAATGCTCTTATAATTTCTACTTTTTCAACCGTTTTTTCAATAATATTTTTTATTGCCAAAATACCAAGCAGAGGAATTGTGAATTCTGCGATTATAAGAATCATTGAGACAGTTCTGAATTTATTGTAAAAAGGAAAATAATCAAGAAATAAATCTGTAAGGAACATAAAATTTTTGCCCCAAGCGAGCAATATAGAAAATATTGTTACTGTAAACAACCACCATTTAAGATTTCCTTTTACAATAAACATTCCGAAAATAAAAAGAAAAACCATCAAAGCTCCGATATAAACTGGACCTGATGTAAACGGCTGGGGCCCCCAATATGTAGGCATGTGTTTGACTATTTGTGCTGGATTTCTTGCGCCCAATTTTTTTAATTCTTTAAACATTTCGGAATCTTCTGGAAGTCCACTGCCTGAACCACCGCCTGTTAAATTTGGAATTAATAAATTTAAAGTTTCTGTTTTTCCGTAGCTCCATGCTGTTGCATAATCTTTGTCTAATCCAGAGGTTTTATTTTCTTTATCAATACTTAATTCCGATTTGCCACGAATAGAATCTTTACCGTAATCATAAGTTGTAATAAGTTGAGAGAAATTTGTCAAAATCGCAATAATTCCTCCAACGAGCAATAATGAAGAACTCTTCGTAAACGAGGCATAAGTTTTATTTTGGATTGTTTCAACAATCTTAAAAATTAGATAAATTAGAATAACCAAAAGTGTATAAAATGTTATTTGTAAATGGTTTACAACCAACTGTAAAGATAAAAATAAAGTAACAACAACGGCACCTACAAACATTTTTTTTGTATAAGCATAATGAACACCAGCAATAATCGGCGGCATAAATGCAAGTGCAAGTGTTTTTGTGATATGTCCCGCTTCGATAATTATTACAAAATAAGTTGAAAAAGCATAAGCCGTAGCTCCAACTATACTAAGCCAAGGATCGACCCCGAAAAAAATCAGACTTATAAAAAAACCGAGCATCAGCAAGAAAATAAAACTTGCAGGACGCAATTTATGATTAAAATCGATTATTTTATATATGTATTTTGTGATGTTATTTGGAGCATAATTAGTAATCAAATAAGTAGGCATTCCACCGAACATTGAATTCGTCCATAGTGAATGTTCATCTGTTTCTTCTTCATAATCAACAATTTCTTTTACTCCTCCTTTCCATGTTTTTTTATCATGCTGGTTCAATTTCTTACCCTGAATAACATCAGGAAAATAAGCAAAAGATATTATAAAAAACAAAATAACAGCAACCCCGTATGGCATTAATTTTTTTAAACTTTCTTTATTCATATCATATATTTTTATAAAATTTATTACAAATTTAAATGTTTTTTTTAAAAAAATAAAAGAAATTTGTAAAAAAGTCTTTTTTATAAAAAAAATGTTTACTTTTGAATAAATTTTTAAACAAATAAATTATAACTATGGATATATCAACATTTCTTGAAGGTTTAACTGTTTTGCAAAAAATATATTGGACGATTGCAGTATCCTCGACACTTATTTTTTTAGTTCAGTTAATAATGTTGTTGGTAGGTGGCGATGTAGATGACCTTGATTATGACAGTAGTTTTGCAGGTGATGGTGCTGATTTAGATATTTTTTCATTAAAAAGTATTGTTGCTTTTTTGATGTTTTTTGGTTGGAGTGGTCTTGCTGCATACGATGTAATGCCTGTCTGGGGCGCTATTATAATTTCGATAGCTGCTGGTCTAACAATGATGTTCGTAACTGCTTGGGTATTTATTTTATTGTTAAGGTTGCAATCAAGTGGTACGTTAAAAGTTGAAAATGCAATCGGTCAGACTGGAGATGTTTATATTACAATTCCCGGAAATGAAAAAGGAAATGGTAAAGTTCAAATTATTATTCAAGGTACATTAAGAACAATGGACGCAATAACCGATGAAACAGATGATATAAAAACAGGTAGCTATATTGAAGTCATTGATTTTATAAACGATACACTTATTGTTAGACGAAAAATATAGAAATAATAAAATAGAACTTAGTTTTCTGATTTTTTCTAATTCTATATTTTTCGTCTAAGTAATGGTTAAAAAATAACTTCCTGATTTGTTTTTTGTAAAATACTTATTATCAGGTGTAAACAAATTCGTAATTCATAATTTATAATTCGTAATTTATTAAGTAATATTATTTACTTATTATACTAATGGATAGAAAGCGTCTTCTATATGTTCTATATTCCATGATGTTCCTTGTGCTACAATCGAAATAATATCAAATCGTGTTTCTAGGTCAATTTTAAATTGTTCTATATAATCGTTTGTTGCTGCAATAATAAATCTTTGTTTTTTTCTGTTTACAGCTTGAAAAGGTTGTTCGAAATAAGTTCCGCTTCTGCTTTTTACTTCAATAACAACAAAAATATCATTGTGTTCTGCAATAATATCAAGTTCGTATCTGCCACTTCGCCAATTAATGTTTCTAATTTTATATCCTTTTTTTACAAGGAAATCAACAGCCGCCCGTTCTCCTTCTTTACCAATTTTATTATGTTTTGACATTATTTTGTTTTTTTTTATTAATTTTGTGGCGAATTTAACAAAAATTTTATATAAATGAAAAAATTTAAAAGATATTTAGTAACGTCTGCTCTTCCGTATGCAAACGGACCAGTTCATATAGGTCACCTTGCTGGAGTATATATTCCGTCAGATATATATACAAGATATTTAAGAATGAAAGGCGAAGATGTTATTTCTGTTTGTGGCTCTGATGAGCATGGCGTTCCGATTACGTTAAAAGCAAAAAGAGAAGGTGTACATCCGCAGGAGATTGTAAACAAATATCATGAAATAATCAAAAATTCGTTTGAAAAATTTGGTATTTCTTATGATATTTATTCAAGAACAAGTAATGAAATTCACTACAAGACGGCTTCTGATTTTTTTAAAAAAATATACGACAAAAAAGGTTTTATCGAAAAAATAAGCGAACAATATTTTGACCCAGAAGAAAACCAGTTCCTTGCCGACAGATATATTACAGGAATATGCCCACACTGTGAATACGAAAAAGCTTACGGCGACCAGTGTGAAAAATGCGGAACAACATTAAATGCAATTGAACTAATAAATCCAAAATCTGCAATCAGCGGAGCAAAACCAATACTTAAAAAAACAAAACACTGGTACTTGCCACTGAACAAATACCAAACTTTTTTAGAAAAATGGATACTCGAAGAACATAAAGAATGGAAACAAAATGTTTATACTCAGTGTAAATCGTGGTTAGACAAAGGTTTACAAGAACGTGCCGTCAGCCGCGACCTCGACTGGGGAGTCCCGCTTCCTATTGACAACAGTTCAGGAAAGGTTCTTTATGTTTGGTTTGATGCTCCGATAGGATATATCTCGGCTACCAAAGAAATTACTCCTGAATGGGAAAAATATTGGAAAAATGATGACACAAAACTTGTTCATTTCATCGGAAAAGATAATATCGTTTTTCATTGTATAATGTTTCCAGCTATGCTAAAAGCAGAAGGCTCATTTATTCTGCCAGATAATGTGCCTGCAAACGCATTTTTAAATCTCGAAGGTGGAAAAATTTCAACTTCGCAAAATAGGGCGGTTTGGTTACACGAATATCTCGAAGACTTCAAAGACCAACAAGACGTACTAAGATATGTACTGACAGCAAATGCTCCAGAAACAAAAGACCATAATTTTACTTGGGAGAAATTCCAAACTATGAACAACAGCGAACTTGTAGCTATATTAGGAAATTTTGTAAATAGAACTCTCGTTCTAACAAAAAAATATTATAACAGGTACGTACCTGAGGCAAATTATATTGAAATAGATAAAAAAATAATTGATGATATAAAACTAATACAAATAAGTATTGGCAAAAATATCGAAGAATATAAATTCAGACAGGCACTAAAAGACCTTATGCAACTCGCAAGAACAGGAAATAAATATCTTGCCGAAAGTGAACCTTGGAAACTGAAAAAAACAAATCCAGAACGTGTAAAAACAATACTTAATGTTTCATTACAAATAACTGTTGCGATTTCAATATTTTCAGAACCTTTTTTACCTTTCACGGCAAAAAAATTAAGAAATCTATTAAATTTTAAAACTACAATTGAAGAATTTGATTGGAATTTTGAAACATTACCTGCTGGACATAAAATTAATAATCCAAAACATCTGTTCTGTAAAGTTACAGACGATGAAATTGAAAAGCAAATTGATAAATTGCAACTAAGAATAAAAAAATTGTAGAAGTTCTCTGCAAAAAAAAAATTATAAATAAATGTTTGTTACACCATAATAGAAAGGTGAAACAAACATTTTATATTTAAATTTTTAAGTGACGTATTACAGTATTTTAATAACAAAAAAAATAAAAATGCCTATATTTCAAAAATCAGTAATAAAAAAACATTTACGTGGACTAAATAAAATTTGGTTAAATAAAGCATACGATAAATTTAACCAAATTTTTACAGA
>JAOZMB010000086.1:3816-14576 GCA_029934515.1 Bacteroidales bacterium | reverse complement strand
AAATATTTAAGTACTGAAAATCAAGTATTATTTATTTTTTATACGTTTGCCATAATAGAAAAACATAAGACAAATTTCACTTCAGTATAAACAGATGAAATATACAATTGCAATATTATTTTTATTTTTATTTTTTTGGGAATGTAATAATAAAACATCTAACGAGGATGAAAGATACACTATCGAAGGAAAGTTAGATGGTTTTGATGAAGGTATGATTGTATTAAGCAAATTTTCAAATAACAAACTATTGCCTATTGATTCCGTTTATGCACAGAAAGGAAAGTTTAAGATTATCGGAGGTAAAGTTGAGTCACCAGAGTTGTATTATTTACAATTAGGAAATAATATTGCTGTTATTGAATTTTTTCTTGAGAACTCAGATATTAAAATAATTGCAAATATAAACGAAAAAGTAAATGCCGAAATAAAAGGTTCAAAATCTCAAAATGAATACGCTTCATTTCGAGAAAATAATTCAGTCTTTGAGAGCAGACAATACGATTTATATTTACAGTCAGATATAGCAAAAGAAAATAATGACACAATACTTTTAGAACAATTGGATATTAGTTATAAATCAGTTTATAAGGAACAAATCGCTTTTATAAAAAAATACGTGAACGATAACAATGATAGTCATGTAGCTGCATTCCTTGCAGCGAGAAGTCTCGTAGATATTGTTGGAAATCGAGAACTTATAAAAATAAGATATAATTTTGATATCTCAATGAATAAAACAGTATATATAAAAGAATTAGATAAAATAATAGTAACTCAAGAAAAATTGCAAATAGGAAAACAATCCCCAGATTTTTCGCTGCCAGACACAATTGGCAAAAAAATTTCATTGTCATCACTACAAGGAAAATATGTACTACTGAATTTTTGGATGTCTAAATCAGAAAAAAGCAGAACCCAAAATCTTTACCTGAACAAATTCTATGAAAAATATAAAGAAAATGGACTCGAAATATTAAATGTTTCGCTTGATAGAGAACATTCAAACTGGATAGAAGCAATAAAAAAAGACAGTATAAATTCATTGAAAAATGTAATCGCAAAAGATAAAACATTGAACGAAATAATAAAATCATACTCTTTGAAAAAATTACCTACTGTATTTCTACTGAACAGAAAAGGATTAATTATGGCAAAAAATTTATCCATCGAAGAGATAACAGACCGAATAAATTTAGAACTTAATAAAAATAAATAATTATGAAGAAATCATTTTTTATATTACTGATAGTTTTGTTGGTGGCATGTAATTCCGATGATAAAAAAATTGATAAAACAAAACCAATAAGTGAATTAAATAAGCCAGAACAGATGAACGAGAAAGATAAAGTTAAATTATCTGGAAATTTCTACAAACACCTAAAAGGTAAAATAGGAACGGAAGAAATAGTGGCTGATATATTAAAAACAGAAGAAAATATTACTATAATTTATCACAAAAATAAATCTGATAATTTAGTGAGTTGTTCGGGAAAGATAGCTGATGATTTTACTTTTGATGCAAAAGAAATGGTTTTACAGGGTAAAGATTACGAAATATTTGAAGCTAAATTTGTAGCTGTTGATAAAATAACGGGAACATGGAGCAAGAACAATAAAAAATTAAATTTTGAATTATACGAAAATTATAAATCATCTATAGAATTTGAAACTTATTCTATTAAAAAAGAGTTCGGAAAAACAAAAGAACTCTCTTGTACTGATGAAATTATTTTATATTTTCCAAAAAAACCAGCGTCTTTGCAAAAAGCAATTCTTAAAATATTTTTTGAGAAAAATGAAGGAAAACCAGAAGAACTTATAAAACAGATTAATGAAGAATTTGTTAAAAATTTTACAGCTGAAACATTTGAAATATCATGGTCACGCAGTAAAATCGCTGATATAATATACAACGACAATAATTTATTGTGCTATGCTGTTCACTGGGGAGATTTTATGGGCGGAGTACATCCTAACAGTGGGAGTAATTTTTATTTATTTGATTCACAATCTGCAAAACAATTAACAATAAAAGATATTATAATCCCTGAAAAAGAAAAAGAACTGCAAAAAATAATATATCAAAAGATAAAGGACAATAGAGATTTTAATAAATCTGAAATGAGTATTTATGAGCAACCATTCCCGCTGACAAATTTTTATATAAACAAAAAAGGCATCGGATTTTATTATAATTCTTATGATATTGCCGCTTATGTTTACGGACAAGATGACGCATTTATACCGTATAAAGAAATTAAAAATTTATTAAATAAAAAGAAATTGACATTTTTGAATTAATAATAAAAAACATATAAATATGAAAATAAAGGATTTAGAACCTAAAGCTATTTGGAATTATTTTGATGATGTTACAAAAATTCCACGTCCCTCGAAGAAAGAAGAAAAAATTATCAAATATTTGATTAACTTTGCGAAAGAGCATAAATTAGAAGCCGAGACAGATAAAGCTGGAAATGTTATTATTCGCAAACCAGCATACTTGGGAAAAGAAAACGTGAAATCAGTAGTAATGCAAAGTCATTCGGATATTGTTTGTGAAAAAAACTCTGATGTAGAACATGATTTCGAGAACGACCCGATTCAAACATTTATAGATGGAGATTGGGTAAAAGCAAAAGGTACAACTCTCGGAGGAGACGACGGAATAGGAATAGCGGCATCACTTGCAATTTTGGCTGACAAAAATATTAAACATGGTCCTTTGGAGGCGTTGTTTACTGCTGACGAGGAAACTGGAATGTCTGGAGCTTTTGGATTGCAAAAAGGATTTATGAAAAGCAAAATACTTATAAATCTTGACTCCGAAGACGAAGGAGAATTATTTATTGGCTGTGCAGGAGGGATAGATACAGTTGCTATTTTTGATTATAAAAGAAAAAAAGTTCCCATAAATTCGGTTGCTTATAAGGTATCCGTAGCTGGTCTAAAAGGTGGACACTCTGGAGATGAAATTCATAAAGGACTTGGAAATTCTAATAAAATATTAAATAGAATATTGTTAAATGCTCAGTTAAAATACAAAATAAGATTATCTAATTTCGATGGCGGTAATTTAAGAAATGCAATCCCTCGAGAAGCATATGCAATTATTACAGTATCTGAAAATAATACTGAAGGACTTGAAAAATTTATTGATAATATTGCAAATACAATTAAAAACGAACTATTGCAGACCGAACCAAATATAAAAATATCATATCATAAAACAGATTTACCAGAGTTTGTTATTAATAGTTCTGTGCAAAAAAAATTATTTAATGCAATTTATGCCTCGTGGCATGGCGTATATTATATGAGTATTGATATGCCCGGTTTGGTAGAGACTTCAACAAATTTGGCATCTGTAAAATTCAAAAATAATAACAAAATAATTATTGAAACAAGTCAAAGAAGTTCCGTTGAATCGGCAAAATATGACATAGCACAAACAGTAGCTTCTTGTTTCGAACTCGCTGGTGCCAAAGTGAAACACGGCGATGGATATCCGGGCTGGAAACCAAATACAAATTCCGAAATACTTAAAATTACACAAAAATCATATAAAAAATTATTTAGCCAAGAACCAATAGTGAGAGCTATACATGCTGGTTTAGAATGCGGTTTGTTTCTCGTGAAATATCCGGGAACAGATATGATATCGTTCGGCCCAACGATTAGAGGCGCACATTCGCCAGACGAAAGAATGAATATACCAACAGTTAAGAAATTTTGGGAACTGCTCGTTGATGTACTTGAAAATATTGAATAAATAAACTTGCAAATCTTGTTTTGGTGTGCCGAGAAGGAACGAACATACCAAAACAAGCTACATACATAACTAAGATTTATATTACTTTATTTTTATTTATCCTCTTCTCTTAAATCCCACAATTATGGCAATACAACCAGTTTTATTTTCTGAATTTTTTGAGGCTGGTGCTTCTACAAAAATTATTAAATTTTGATTTTTTTCTGATTTAAATTCCCAACTATCTGTATTTCCTTGTTTTTTACTATCAAAAAGAACCTGTTTCTGAAAATTTGTTACCTTAAAGTTTAATTCTTTTAAATTCTTATCACAGACTACAACAATTTTATAATTCCTTCCTCTAAAAAAAGGTTTATAGATCTCCAAATTATCACCTTCACTAATAGTAATAGCATTTAATCTGCCGTCTGGTAAATAAACCGCTGTATCTAATTTTGAAAAACCTTCTGTTTTAGCAAAATTAAAACACTGAGCATTAATATTATTACCAAAAAATAATGTAAGATAGAATATAAATATTAGTTTAAGATGTTTCATTTTTTGTATATATTTAGTTATACAGTTGATTTATAATAAATTAGTCTAATAAAAAATTTAATTTTGATAATTATTAATTATGTTTCCGCTCAAAAAAATTTTTTTACTTTTTTATATATTTATTTCTTATACTTTTTATATGTTCACAAAGTTCTTTAAAGTTCTCGTCTGTTTCGTCTGTTAATAGTTTGTGATAGGCATCATTAATTATCTTAATATCTTTTTTTAGTTCACTAAATTTACTGTTTTCGTCTTCAATATCTTCAAACATTTTCATCATTAGTTCTACGGATATACTCTGGTCTATGAGTTTTCCATATAGTTCTGGATATTTTGTACGTGAACCTTCCGAAGATGAAATGGCTATATACTCTGCTTCTATCCAACCGCCAATTAAAATCATTGTCATAATTCCTTGTCTGTCGTTTTCAAGTAAATAAGCATCTGTGTTCATAAAAGATTCGTTAATAATTTGCATCATCTTTTCTTTGTCAATTTTTGTCTCGCTCATCATTTTTAGGTGCTTCTCGTCAACTGAATTTATTATTCCAAGTTCTTTGGAAATATCTTTTGTTACAGAAAAATAGTTGCGACTAATTTGAGTTTGTTCAAAATAACTTGCATAAGTAAGGTCGGCTGTATAGATACCAAGATTTAATGCTTTACTAATATTTGACGTATATTTATCGACATTATCAGGAGAATTTAATAATTCTGAATTAAATTCTAAATTTGAATTATCAATTAGCATAGCTGCTACATCGGAAGGAGCATTCAAAGAATACATTATAATTGAATTAATTTTAATTGAGCTTGCCGTATCATCAGTAATATTGTCTTGGTTCTCATCTTCACCACCACAATTTGAAAAAAATAATATTGCAAATATAAAAAAAATAATATTTGTTGGTTTGTTAATTGTTTTTTTTGCTATTGTTTCCATAATAAATCTTAGTTTTTAATAAAAAATATGTTCTTATAAAGCATGCAAGATTAATAAAAATATAATTAATAAAAAAACTTCATTTCATTTTAACTTTTACATACAATATCTTTAATAAAATACATATCAAGCGAAAGTAACAAAATGTAAAATTTACTTAGAAATAAGAGTTAGATGAGTTAGAAAAGATATTTTATTTCATCATAAATTTGGAATTTGGAATAGGTTTATTTGTTTTTTTATTATAAAATTCAATAAATGTATAATCGCCGTTATGTTCAATCATTTTTATCTTTGAAACAGAGTAATCAGATTTATCAAAATATATATCTATTCCGCTCAAGAATTCTAACATTTCTTTACTCTCAGGAATAAGGAGAGCAAGAATAAATTTTTTATTTTGATAAAACTTTACAGTAAATTTTTTACTCTCCAAGATATCACCTTGTAACAAACTAATCATTAAATCATTTATTTCTTTAAATATCTGGTTTGTTTTAGTATTATATTTTTGTGTTTTTTTACCGTTGTTTATCCACATATTATTACTGTTCATAATAATAAGATATTTATATGGTTCAAAATATTCCCATCTTACATTATTACTGCTTTTAAAACAAAAATGACCTTTGCTTTTTATATCATTTTCTAAAATATCAAGATGTTTAAACTGCTTAAAATCACTATCTATATATTTTATTGTTTTAGAAGCACTGTTTAAACGTTCGGCAATTACTTTTTGTTTTTTTATAAAAGTAAAACCCTTTGGTTGTGCGTTCACTTTTCCGATTGTAATGAATAATAATGTTGTTGTAAACAATAAACAAACACTTATTAATTTTCTTAATTTTAATTTCATAATTTTATTTTATTTTTTTGTATATTCGCTTGTTTTTAATTCTACAAAAATATGATAAATTTTTATTTATTTACTGTCTAACAAGCAGTAGTTTAATAAAAAAGAGTTGCTGAGATTATTTAAATATTATATAATTACAATTTCATAAATTCAGTTATCATTTTTCGGTTTTTTCATATAAATCAATATCTAATAATAGTTTAAAATCTTCTAGCTCATTATCATTATCAAGATATACTATTCTCAGGAAACTTGACCTTTGTTTTTTATAAAATACTTATTATCAGGTGTAAACCAATTCGTAATTCATAATTTATAATTCGTAATTTACTAACATATTTTGTTGAAAAATATAAATGTTCTGCATTTAAATTCTCTGTCCAGTTTTCACTATATTATAATACTCTTCAAAAAAAACAATTATTTTATGATTTTCTTTGCAAATTATTTCTAATTTTGTATTTTTGTTGTAAGTTTATTGTTTCATATCATTTGAATTATGTGTTTATTTTACAAAGGTATGAAATTTAAAGATTTATACAAATTTTCAACAAAATATGTTGATAATTATTAATTATCTAATATTAACTATAAAAAAATATGAATATATCAAAAAACATTAAAGAATTCAAATCTGAAATTCCAGAAGATATAAAACTTGTTGCTGTATCTAAGACAAAATCAAATAAAGAAATAAAAGAAGCCTACAACACTGGACATAAAATATTTGGAGAAAATAAAGTTCACGAGCTATTAAAAAAATACGAAACACTAGCAAAAGATATTGAATGGCATTTTATTGGACATTTGCAAACTAATAAAGTAAAATATATTGCTCCATTTGTCAGTTTATTGCACGGAGTCGATAGTTTGAAACTTCTAAAAAAAATAAATAATGAAGCCATTAAAAACAATCGAAAAATATCATGTTTGTTGCAAATACATATAGCTGAAGAAAATAGCAAATTCGGATTTAAATATGATGATATAAAAAATATATTGTTATCTAAGGAATTAGAAAAACTGAAAAATATAAGTATCATAGGAGTAATGGGAATGGCAACATATACTAATGATAAAGAGAAAATTAAAGCTGAATTTGATTTACTTGTAAAAAATTTTAAAGAATTTAAACAAAATTTCTTTTCTGAAAATATTGGATTTAAAGAAATCTCAATTGGAATGTCTAATGATTATAAAATTGCAATTAAATCTGGTTCGACAATGATAAGAGTTGGAAGCAAAATTTTTGGCGCAAGATATTAAGCATAGTAATAAAAAACATGTTTTAGTAATGGTTAAAAAATAACTTCCTGATTTGTTTTTTGTAAAATACTTATTATCTGGTGTAAACCAATTCGTAATTCATAATTTATAATTCGTAATTTACTTAGTTCGCTATTTCACAAAAAATAGGATAATGGTCTGATAATTTTTTTTCTGTTCTATTAAAATTATAAGACCTAAACTCTGGACTATGCAGAATATAATCTATCCTAAAAGAAAAGAATCTTTTTATATATGTAATTCCTAGTCCAAATCCAGATTCCTTGAAGGCATCTTTTAGGTTTCCTTTTATCGTTCTGTAAGAATATGAAATAGGTACATCATTAAAATCACCACAAACTATCACTTTGTATGGCGAACTTTTAATATGAGCAGATATTATATTTGATTCTTTTGCTCTTTTTTTGTATGCTTCTAACATTTTACCGCCTATACCTTTCACACTTTTCATATTTTTGTTTTTATCATTATTCTCCATATTATCAATAAATTCGTAGTCTTTTTTGCTTAAATGAAGCGATGCCAGATGTATGCTATAAATTCTTATTGTATCTAAATCGCGAACAATATCTGCAAATAAGCATTTTTGATTTGAATCACCAATATTTACAGAACCTTTGTTTATTGATGGAAATCGACAGAATAAAGCATTACCAGAATAATTATATTGATTTTTGTAAGAAATAAGATAGCTTTTAGTATTTTGAATTGCAATAATGGAATCTTGATAATTAAGACTATCTGAGTTTGAATAGAATTCTTGTAAACAAATAATATCTGGATTTTTTTGTTTTATTAATTTCAAAATTTTTTGTCCTGTTCCGACACCTTTATTCCAATCATACAAATCAAACATTCTTACATTATAAGATAATACTCTTATACTCGACTGGGGTGGGTTTTCTTTTTTTATATTAAAAATAAAAAAATCTGTAAAATGATTAAATCCAATAATTATACTAAATAATGGAATAAGAAAGTATTTTTGTCTTCTATAAATCCTGTAAATTAAAAAAAAAACATTAGCAAACAGAAGAAATGGATAAATTAATCCAAAAAAGGAAAGCAATGCAAAGCGTTCAGGACTAATATGAACTGAAAGATAAGTTAATATTAATGCTAAAGACAAAAAATAATTAAGCCAAAGTAATATTTTATGAGCTATTCTTTTCAAAAAAAATCAATATTAAATAATATTTGAGCTGTTTTTAAGATAAATAAATAAAAACAAAGATAATCAAAAATCGTACAAATATAGAAAGAAAAATAGGATAAACACATCAATCTTTGGCATTTTTATAAAAAAAATAAAAGGAGGAGTAGAGTAGGACAAGCAAATGATATTTGTTTAATTGTCATTCTATTAATTTTGTTAGATAAGGTTCTTCTCTTACGAAAACTATCGGGGGGGTTCTAATTATTTTGATTTGTTTTTAGTATGTTTGTCATAAATATTTTTCAACAAAATACGTTATAATCAGGAAAATTTATATATGGTTCAAAAAAAATGTTATTTATAATTATAAATAACATTTTTTATTTTAATTTTTGAAAAATATTAATGTTTTTTTGTGCGTTTATGTTTTTTTGTATGCTTATGTTTTTTTGTGTGTTTGTGGTGTTTTGTGCGTTTGTGTTTTTTTGTGTATTTTGTTCGTCGTCTTGTGTACTTTGTTCTTTTTGTTTTTTTTACGACTATCACTTTTTGTTCTTTGTTATACACAACAATAATTAAATCGTAATTATTATAAAAAACAATATATCTAAAAATTGTCAGTTGCGATTTTGGCATTATTATAAACCAACTTTCGCGAACATAACTCATCTTAATCATTACATCTTTAACAACTTCGCCTATTGTAATTTTAACTTTAATATCAGCATTTTCTTCGACTATTATCTTCTCCAGTATTTCAAATTTAATTTCAACTTTTTTATCGTTATATTTTTTGTATTTTTCTGCTTCTGTTATAACAATATCAAGTACCTTTTGTGTCTCTGCTGTTGCATATTCCTTAGCTTTAACAAAATCATGCTCCTCAATAGCTTTAAAAAAAATGTTTACTGTCTCTTCTGCTTTATCGGCTTTCTCATCCCCGCATGATGAAAAACTAAACAATACAAAAAAACCGATAATCAATGTAAATAAAAGTTTACTTCTGTTCATAATATAAAAATTAATTAATGATTAATAAAATAATAGTTATGTTGTTATTTGTTAAATATTTTTGAATTAGAGAATAAAATTTTTGCATTAATTTTTTTTTCTTCAGAAAGTTTAACAAAAATAGAATCAATTACTGTCAAAGTATCAAATAATATTATTTTATCTTTACAGTTGGATATTTGAATAGTAAAAACACTATCACTAATGTAATTCAAATTAAACAAAAGTGTGTCTTCTTCATATTTATTTTTTTTTGATATATCAATATCTTTATACTTTGGATTATCAAGCACTGTTGTATCTTGTTCTATTTCAATAGTATCTATGCTATTAAAAATTTTACCTGATAAAATATCTTCTTGATTATAATAAAAATATCTTATTCCGAAAATAATTAAAACCAAAATAACCAATTTTGCAAAAGTAGTTAATCTATTTTTTTTTTTCATTTTTTTAATAATTCTTTTGCTTTGTTTACATCTATTTTTTTATTTTTATTAAATGCTGTTATAAAAGCATCTGGAAATCCATTTTTTTGAAGTTCAATCTTTAAATCAACTGTTTTTTGTAGCTCAACATAATTTCCGACTGTATAAATTACCAAATCATCTTTAATTTTTGTCTTATGAACAGTATATTTCTTAGAAATTAATTGAAATTGTTTATTGTTTTTCAGAGAAAACTCTGATGAAAAAGCTCCAATTTGAACAGTGAAATAGATAATAGGTTTTTTTTCTATTTTTGCAATCTTACTATTTTTTTCTTTTACAACTGCTTCGCTTATAGAAATTTCTTTTCCATTATAAAAAGCTTTAATATACGCATTTTTATATCCTTTTTTAATAATAGATGATTTATCGGCTTTAACAGACGAATAATTATAATAAGGGCCCTTCAAAAACTTTGTACCTTTTTCTGTTTTTATCTCAAGCAAAGGTTTAACTTCTTTAAGTTCGTAATTTGTTTTTGGCAAACTAAACATTCCAATTTGAATACCGTAAATTAAACCAGTTGTTTTTAATACATCTTCGCCTTTTGCTAAATCGTATTTCTCTTTGCCATATTTAATTTTCGCATCTTGTTTTTTCACTACGATTTTATCTTTCTTTTCCTGTTTTTTCACTACGATTTTATCTTTCTTTTCCTGTTTTTTCACTACGACTTTATCTTTCTTTTCCTGTTTTTTCACTAC
>JAOZMB010000086.1:0-3716 GCA_029934515.1 Bacteroidales bacterium | reverse complement strand
TCTTTTCCTGTTTTTTCACTACGACTTTATCTTTCTTTTCCTGTTTTTTCACTACAACTTTATCTTTCTTTTCTTGTTTTTTCACTACAACTTTATCTTTCTTTTCTTGTTTTTTCACTACGATTTTATCTTTCTTTTCCTGTTTTTTCACTACAACTTTATCTTTCTTTTCTTGTTTTTTCACTACAACTTTGTCTTTCTTATTAGTTTCTCTTACAATTCCTTCTGATATTGAGATTTCTTTTCCATCATAAAAAGCTTTAATATACGCATTTTTATATCCTTTTTTAATAATAATTGTTTTATCTGCTTTTGCAGAAGCATAATTATAATAAGGACCCTTCAAAAATTTCGTACCTTTTTTTGTTTTTATTTCAAGTAGTGGTTTAATATATTTAAGTTCTTTGTTTGTTTTTGGCAAGCTGAACATTCCGATTTGAATACCATAAATTAGACCAGTTGTTTTTAGTACATCTTTACCTTTTGCAAAATCGTGTTTCCCTTTACCGTATTTAATTTTTGTACTTTTAGTTTTCGTTATTTCTTTATTTTTCAAGCTGTCATTTTTTTGTTTATTATTTGTAACAACAGGTTTTCCAGTAAAGTGAGCAAGTTCTTTTTCTTTTAATTTATTGTATTTTTCATCAATTACCAATTTCGATTTTGTTTTTTTATAAGATGTTCTTTTACCATCAATATATCCAACAATGTAAGCATCTTTTATTCCTTTTTCTTTTATTTTTACAAGAACATATTCTGCTGCTTCTGAGCTTCTTAATTCACCTACTGTAAATCTGCGATATGGATTATTTTTAAATTCATCAAAACTTATAGGAGAATACAAACCATAACTTTTTGTTGATAATAGACGTTTAAATAAACCTATCTGCACTTTAAAAATAATACCTTTTTTATGTTTCAAAACTATTGGAACAGGATTTTTAACTGAATACACAAAACTTCCAGCATAATTATAAGTTAATTTCTTCGTAACAGAATTTGTTTTTCCTTTACCATTTTTAGTATTTTTTTTATTATTATTGCTTGAGTCATCAGCAATAATTACAAGATTTGATTTTGCTGGCAATGGAGTTATAGATAATCCAAAATAAGTACAATAAGCATTTTCTTGTTCCTGTATTGCTGAAAGGATAGTTTGTTTTGCTTCCATTAGTGCAAGATATTTATCAGAGGCATACATATTGTACGCTAAATTAACTTGTGCTCCAATTATTTTAGCCTGAGAATACAAAGAATCAGCTCTCATCTCGTGTAAGCGTCCTTTTTTTATTGTAGATTTTCTTTTGGATTTTTTTGCTTTAGCGAAATGTTTGAAATAAATTTTATATTTTATAACATTTGCATCGAAATATAAATTTGCAGCTTTATTCATTTTTGAAAAAGTTCTCATTTCTAATGTCTCAGCCTCCTGTAATATCATATTTTTTTCTGTATTTTTTAGTTTACTGCTCGCTAATGTTCTCAAAGAATCTACTTTTATATAATATTTATCAACTATCTTCATTAATTCATTAGCAGCAGTAATTTTTTTATTTGATTTATCAATCTGATTTTTGTCTTGCTCAGACAAATTCAATTTAGGCAATATAATTTTATCTTTAGAACGATATAAATTGGTATCTGTATCTGGATTATACAAATTTTTATTCTTATTTATACGCTTCTTAACTATTTTCTTGTTCTTATCTTTATCAGTTTTTGATTTTTTAGTTTTGCTTATTTTACTAATATCAATTTCTGGGTCTTTTTCGTACAAACCGAAAGCAAGTTCTTGTTTTTTTATAGATTTTTTATATAAATTATATATTTTTTTATACGATTCATATTTTTTCATTTCATCTTTCTTGTCTGCTGTTTCTTGTAGTTTGCTTCCTTTTTTGAATATAATATTTGCAGTATCCGAAACTTTTCGTGCCAGCTCATGTTCTTTGCTACCATCGTTCTGCATTTTTTTCAATTTAGCTTTGTAAATATCATATTGTTTTTGGGTAGATTCTATTAGATAGATATAAGCTTTAAAAGCATTTTTGAGAGCTTTTTTTTTATACTTTGTTGCTTTTTTTAAATATTTTTTTTCTTTTCTTTTGTTTGTTTCTTCTTCTGCCGATAATTTGTAACCATTGGATTTATCAAAATATTCTTTGGTTTTTTTATTTTTTGTTTTGCCTGTATTGTGTTGCTCTTCTAGTTCGGCAAGTTGTTTAATTTCATCAGATGAAAAAATATCCGAATAATAGCTCTTATCTTTTAGGTCTCCAAAGTCATAATTAATATTTTTTATGGATGGCGAATTGCTGAGGTTTATAAAAAATATTATCAAAATTAATACTGAAAATGATATTTTTGTTTTGAAATGTTTGTTTTTTTTCATGATTTTTTTTATTTACTATTTTTAATTTTGTCAAAATAACATCTCGACATGTTGTACACATCGAGATTGATAATTTTATTACTGAAACTTTTTTATATAATTCATCACTTGTTTATGGAACAAAATGAAATCCTTTTTCTCAAATACTCTGGTATAAATTCTAATAAATTCTTTAATATCATCTCTTTCATATAACGATATTTGAGCCGCATCAAAATCCTTAAATTTGCGAGTACCTCTTATTGATATAATCATCTTTGTAAAATCGTTCCAGTCAAGTTTATAAGGGACAGCAAGATAATAAAAATCTTCCTGTGAACTTTTATAAATATCTGGCAAATAATCACTTAGCGACAAATACTTCTTGATTTTTATTCTACTTTCATAAGGTTTCAAATCAATAACTTTTTCAAATTTAAGACCTTCTCTTCTCAGCTTTGTCAATAAATCATTTGTATTTGACAAATCATCCAACTCAATCCTGATACAAGGCAAATATCTATTTAGAACAGAAAAACTTCCATAACTAACTTCAAAATCATAATTAAGTGAACGCTTTAATTTACAAGCTGCTCGAAAAACTAAATCATCATAACATCCATCATTGATTCCCAATGCCACAAAAATATATTTTAATTTGTTTCTGTAGGAGATCATTGGTATATCTTGATAATAACCCGGAAAAGGATAAACATCTTTTAATATCAATTCTTTTAGCTTCCCATCATCTGTATATAAAGCTAACTTTTCCTTTTTTTCTAAACATGCAAAACCTTCCATAATTTTATTATTTTATTATTTTTAATTATTTTGGTTTATTGCGGATTATAGGATTTGTTTTTTTGAAATTAAACAAAAAATCAAAATTAGAAAGATAGATTAAAAAAATATCATTTCAGATTGGTAAATAATACACAACAAACCGTCACATTTTACAAATGTAATGCAAATAAAAAAAAATATATACTATTTTCAAATTTTTTTTTTTTTATTTCTATTTTTTTCTGAAATTACATAATCAAATTTATAAAAATAAAAGATAAATATTTAATTTTTTGTTACTACATATGACTACTCTTTGATTGTGCAATTAATTTAAAAGTATCTTTCACATCAGCTCTCGCTTTAATTGCTGTATAAATAATAATTATAAGTATGGCAAAACTTTCACAACCTTTTTTTGTTCATATAATTGCATTTTTGACAAGTTCAAATTATTAGTATTACCATTTGATGTGCAAGTATTTTTATATTTTCAATGTGTTTTATTTATCAATATGCGATTCTTCTGCCTCCATTTGATTTACTATTTCCATTGTTTTTA
>JAOZMB010000085.1 GCA_029934515.1 Bacteroidales bacterium | reverse complement strand
AGTATTTTACAAAAAACAAATCAAAAAGTTATTTTTTAACAATTACTAATAAAAAAAAATGATGAAATATATTATAATTATATTATTTTCCGTTCTAATATTGTCATGTCAAAATGAAAGTGTATCTGTTGACGACAAAGATAAAATAATTGATGCAAGAAGTAAAATAATTGATGCAAAAGATATTAATAATAAAATCAGAGAAGGGAAAAATCTAAAATACGAACATGCAACAATAATAGGAGATATTGATTTTACACTCTCGAAAGACTTAGTTATTGAAACTCCAACAGCAAGAAGACATTACATAAATTCATCAATTACGTTTCTTAACTGTACTTTTAAAGGCAAATTAATAGCTTTTAAGAAAAAAGAAAAATATAAAGTAATATCAACATTTAATAAAAATATTACTTTTATAGAATGTACATTTCAAGATGAAATTAAATTTAGAGATGCAGATATTTATGGACTTGTAAATTTTAGTAATTCTGATTTTCAAAAAAAGGTAATTTTTACTGGAACACGTTTTAATTTTTTGCAGAACTTTTTTTTGCAAAACAGATTTCTTGATGAAGCAAAATTCAATTTGACAGTTTTTATAGGAAAGGTTAGTTTCTTAAAATCAGAATTTGAAAAAAATACAATATTCCAACTTGCAAAATTTAATGACAACGCACAATTTGGAGTTTCGAAATTCAAACAAAATGTAGATTTTACAAACATTAGAGCAAAAGGAAATATCCTATTTAACTATGCAGAGTTCAATAAAAAAGTATTTTTCAACAACTCTGTTTTTAGCGAAAGAACTGAATTTATGACATGTAAATTTAATTTTATTTCAGAGTTTAAAAATGTTTTATTTTATGGAAATACAAAGTTCAATGAATCTACATTTGTAGGTGTTGTATCTTTTGAAAACAGTAAGTTCATATTATCTGAACCAGAAACAGAAAAAATAAATATTCTGAAAGGAACTGATATTATTTTAAAAAATACTTTATACCTAAAAAATTTTGAAGTCAGCGAGTTTATGAAAAAAACTAATCTTGATTCACTTAGAAAAAAATAGGTGTTCTATTTTACATTATAAAAAACAAATTTTTATTAACTAAATTTTATAATTATGTACAGATTTATTAGAAATTTTTCGATTATTGCGATTATTTTTGGAATGTTAGGTCTATTTTTTACTGGTTGTGAACTGTTGGAAGGTGTTGGTGATGTTGACGATGAATACGGTTTTGGTTGGTTTGGTTCGGAAGACCTTGACAACATAGAAAATGATATAAGTTTTGGTTCGGGAAGCATACCTACAGAGTACAGTCTTTTGAATAATTTTCCTCCGATAGGCAATCAGGGATCTTATGGTACTTGTGTTGCTTGGGCAACTGGTTATAATCACAGAAGTTATATCAATGCTCTTGAAAAAGGTTATACAACTTCGGATATGAATGATGCCAATAAAGTATTTAGTCCAAAATATCTTTTTTGGGCAATACCATCAGGACAAAAGGGCAGTGGTTGTGGCGGAACTGGTTTCGAGTCAGCTTACGAAGTAATGTTAGACAAAGGTATAGCAACTCAGTCGGAAACACCTTATACAGATTTAGGCGATTGTAGTGGCTCAACATCAAGTTGGGATAGTGAAGCGGCAAATCATAAAATGCAGAGTTATAGAGAAATCAATCTTGATAAAGAAACATTAAAAGAATATTTGGCAAGCAATAGGGCTATTAGTTTTGGAGCCAAACTTGGTGATGCTTTTATGTCGTGGAGTAGTTCTGATGTTTTGTACGATGATACGGATACATACAACGGGCAACATGCATATCACGCAATGATACTCTCTGGGTACGATGATAATGTAGGGAACGGTGCATTTCGTGTGGTAAATTCTTGGGGAACAAACTGGGGAGACAATGGTTATATATGGGTAGATCAGGATTTCTTTGTTAATAATTTTGCTTTTTGTGCATTTGTTGGGACATCAGGAACAGACCCAGATGAAGATGGTGACGACCAAGTAGATGACCCAACAGATGGAATTGATTTAGTTGGATGGGAATTAGATGATTTGGATAACGGAGGCGATGTAAATCGTATCGCAAAGTATAATGTTTTTAATTCTGGAACAATAGATATTTTAGCTTCTGAACGATGGAATATTATTTATTTGGCTTACAATGCTTTTGATGCAAATGATTTTGAAATTTTATTATATGATTATTATTCTGATGAGTATGGTTCTCTCGGCGAAAACGGTGATTTAAATGAAGATGGCGATGGAGTTGAGAACTGGTGGAATAATGTAAATGTATCTTCTGGCGCTAGTGTTGCTGAGGCTGTATATGGAGATGAAAATGGTCGGTTTTCTTGGCCTTACGAAATGCCTACTTCTCTTAATGGCGAATATTATCTTGTTCTTATTGCTGATGGATATGATGTTTTGTCTGAAGCGAATGAAGATAATAATTATTTCTTTTTGACAGATTCAAACGGTGAACCAATAACAATTATAAACGGTGTAATTCAGGACGAACTCGCAAGTAGTACAAAAAGTGGAACTCCACAACGACTATTTGAAGACTCACCTATGCCTACAACTGTAAGCAATAATAATTTGAATGCCTACACATCTGGAGAAATTTTAACAATGATTAAACACAGAAAAGAAACTGGAGAGATAGCAAGAAAAGCAGCAATGCACTCAAGTAAAGGTCAACATTCGAAAAAGAAAAATTAAAAAAATTAGGTTCATCACACTTCTTTATTTATTGCTTAAACAATTGTGATGAGCCTATTTTTTTCGAGTATTTTTAGTTTTTTTATTAGAAATAATTAAAAAATAACTTCCTGATTTGTTTTTTTATAAAATACTTATTAATATATGTAAACTAATTTGTAATTTCCTTAACTCCATTATTATGTGTTAAATAAATTATTTTTAAGATATTTTTTTAATCTTGCATTTGCTATTTCTGTATATTCTTGTGAAATTTCAGAACCAAGCCATTTTCTATTAAAGAGTTGTGCAATTTTTGCAGTTGTTCCACTTCCTATAAAAGGATCGTATATCAAATCATTTTCATTTGACCAAGTTTTTATCTGGTCTATAACAAGTTGTTCTGGAAAAATAGCAGGATGTTTATATGCGATTTTATCTTTTGTTGAAATACCACCACCTATTGAATAGGAAAATACATTGCCAACTTTTTTTTCTTTTGTACGTTCTACTTTTTTATAATCAAGATTTCCTGTTTTTCCACGATTTTTCATATTTGCAAGTCCATGATATTTTGTTGGTTCTGTTATTGGATTAAAAACTTTTGGACTTCCTTTGGAAAAGGCAAATATATATTCAAAATGTTGATGATAACGTTTCCCCGTTGTTGGCATAGGATTATTTTTATAATAAATCATTGTATCGTGGACATTGAAACCGATTTTTTTAAAAAATAATGCTTGTTTAAAAGATGTTAAGGTCTCACTTCCTTTGTCTGTTTTATCACCTACAACCCAAATAATTACTCCACCAATTTTTAATACTCTATATAATTCTTTTACTATTTTTTCAAATGGAAATTTATAGCCGTTATAATTTCTTAAATCATCGTAAGGTGGTGATGTTAAAACCATATCAATAAAATTATTTTTAAATAATTTCATCGTATCAAGACAATTTTCGTTATATATTTTATTTAATTCCATAGGCATGTTTCATAAATACAAAAAAAGCTTTACACTTAAAAAAAGTACAATTGAATTTATTCATTCAATAGCCGAAGAACTTTGAATTATATTATTTAATTTCTTAATTGTTTTTTCAAATATATTCTCAAACTTCTCAGCTGTAAGTTATTTAATATCAGACAAAATAGTATCTTTGTAAAAATTTATTTTTTGTGAAAAAATAAACTAATCTGTTCCAAAACAAAGCTATCTGCTTCTTTTTTATATTAAATTTTTATTTTTCATTTTACGTATGTTTTACCTTTTATTAAATTAATAAATGTTTCAATAAATTTATCAAAATCACATATCTTAAAAAAAACAAAGTTGTTCTATTTTAAAATTTTCTTTTACAATTTTGTCAAAACATTTTAAGGTTAAATTCTAAACCAGTAATAAGCATAAAATCTTCGGCATCTTCAATAATATCTAAATCATTTTTTTCGTAGAACCAATTGATTGAAACATCACCGCCATCTTTTATATATTTTTTGAGTATTTTCAGTATCTCAAGTATCTTCTTACTTGAGCTTGTATTATAATAATACAATTTTATATTAAAAATAATAGGCTTATTTATTTCTTTTATATATGTTTTTAACCATTCTATCAAAGGAGTGTAAAAAACATTTGTTTCTTCAAGATACGATTCTCCAGCTATTGTGCATATTCCTGTTTCATAATTGAAATCAATAACAGGTCTATAAAACTCATTTTCACGAGCATCTATTCTGATATTTTTCATGACAAAAAATTACTTTTTATAAATTTTATTTTTGACTATACAAAATTATAAATTTATTTTTGACTATACAAAATTATATATTATTTTTGATAAATTTTTTTTATGTACAGTTTGAACAGCGAAATAAAACACCTACAAGAATTAGGTAAACGAAAGATTAATCTTTTTAATACGGAGTTGGAAATTTTCACATTTTATGACTTACTTTATTATTTTCCTTATAAATATATAGACAGAACAAAATTTTACAATGTAACTGAAATAAGTTCAGATTTACCGTTTGTTCAGTTAAAAGGTATTATCAAGGATTTTAAAATACTTGGAACATTTCCAAAACAAAGATTAACAGCCTGCTTTTCCGATGAAACAGGAAAGATAGAATTGGTATGGTTTAAAAGTATTAATTGGATAAAAAAAAATATCGAAAATAATAAAGAATATATAGTTTTTGGGAAAGCTTCAAAGTGGGGAAATAAACTTAATATAGTTCATCCAGAAATCGAAACGCTAGAAAACAGAGGTAATAAAATTACAGCTGGTTTAAGAGCTGCGTACAATAGCAGCCAAAAAATGAAAAGAGCTTACCTTAATTCGAATGCAATATTAAAATTACAAAAAAAACTTTTCTCAATCGTTAAAGACAGCATAAACGAGAGTTTGCCAGATTATATCATAGAGAAAAATAAAATGATTAGTTTAAAACAGGCTCTTAAAAATATTCATTTTCCAGAAAACAAGATATTATTACAGAAAGCACAATTTAGATTAAAATTCGAAGAACTATTTTATATACAACTTAAAATTTTGAGAACTCAAAAAAAAAGAAAGTTGAAATTTAAAAGTTTTAAATTTGAAAAAATAGGTAAATATTTTAATGATTTTTATAAGAACGACCTGCCTTTCGAACTAACAGGAGCACAAAAAAGAGTAATGAAAGAGATAAGACGAGATTTGGGTTCTGAGCAGCAATGCAATCGATTATTGCAAGGAGATGTTGGAAGCGGAAAAACACTTGTTGCTATTCTTTCTATGCTTATTGCGATTGATAATAATTACCAAGCCAGCCTGATGGCACCTACGGAAGTCTTGGCACAACAGCATTTTAATACGATTTGCAAGTTCTTAAAAAATTCAAATATAAATATAAAATTATTTACAGGTTCTACAAAAATAAAAGCGAGAAGGATTATACATCAGGAACTAGAAAACGGCGAACTACAAATAATCATCGGAACACACACACTTATAGAAGATAAAGTAAAATTTAATAATCTCGGTTTGGTAATAATCGATGAGCAGCATCGTTTTGGTGTTGTTCAAAGGTCGAAGATGTGGAAAAAAAATATAAGAACTCCGCATATTATAGTAATGACGGCAACTCCTATTCCGAGAACTCTTGCGATGACTGTTTATGGTGATTTGGATATCTCTGTAATAAATGAAATGCCACCGGGTAGGAAACCAGTTAAAACTTTTCATGCCTACGATACGCAACGTTTACGTGTATTTGGTTTTTTGCGCAAACAATTGGAACAAGGGCGACAGATATATATTGTATATCCGTTTATACAAGAGTCTGAAAAATTTGATTATAAAGATTTAGAAGACGGACTCGAAAGTATTAGTCGTGTTTTCCCGCCACCGAAATATGCAATAAGCGTTCTTCATGGACGCATGAAACCTGAGGAAAAAGAAAAATCGATGAAATTATTTACAAAAGGAACTACAAATATTATGATAGCAACAACTGTTATCGAAGTAGGTGTGGACGTTCCAAATGCAAGTGTTATGATTATTGAAAGTGCAGAGCGTTTCGGATTATCGCAATTACATCAGCTAAGGGGCAGAGTAGGACGAGGCGACAAGCAGTCTTATTGTATTTTAATGACTTCTTTTAAATTATCGAAAGAAGCAAGAGTAAGAATTAAAACGATGACAGAAACAAATGATGGTTTTAAGATAGCGGAAGTTGACCTGAAACTTAGAGGACCCGGAAACATAGAGGGAACACAACAAAGTGGCGTTCCTTTTGATTTGAAAATATCTAATCTTGTAGAAGATTCCGAGATTTTGCAACATGCCAGAAATATAGCAGGTGATATTATAAATGATGACCCTAATTTAGAAAAAGATAAAAATAAAATCCTTGTGAAACAACTTAAAACTCTTTTTTTTAAAGAAAAAAGCTGGGAAGTAGTTAGTTAATTTCTAAATATTGTAATTGATAAAAACAAAATATTGAAAAATCAATAAAATAAATATGGATTTAGAAATCGTTAAAAAATAAATTCCTGATTTGTTTTTTGTAAAATACTTATTAATATGTGTAAACAAATTCGTAATTTACTTAGGAACAAAAAACGAACAATTTTTAACAATAGATTTTAGAAAAAAATAAGAGTTTATGACTATTAAAAGAACAATTTGTGCGCCTGCGACAGGTGTATGTACAGGTGCGATAGCCGTAGTAAGATTATCAGGTTCAGATTCTTTGACAATAACAGATAAAATTTTTTTCCCTGCTGACAAGAGCAAAAAATTTATCCTACAAAAACCAAATACTATACGTTTTGGTGTGATTAAAGACAATGATAAAATTATTGATGAGGTCTTAGTCAGTGTTTTTAAATCACCATATTCTTATACTGGTGAAGATTCTGTTGAAATTTCATTTCACGGGTCAGATTATATTCAAAAAAAAATTCTGGAATTGCTTATAAAGAACGGGGCAAGAACAGCACGTCCTGGAGAATTTACGCAAAGAGCCTTTCTGAACGGTAAATTAGACCTGTCGCAGGCTGAAGCTGTTGCAGATTTAATATCCTCAAAATCAGAAACATCACACAGAATTGCAATGCAACAGATGAGAGGTGGCTTCTCGGTAGAACTAAAAAAATTGCGTTCTAATTTACTCTCATTTATTTCATTAATCGAATTAGAACTTGACTTTGGCGAAGAAGATGTTGAATTTGCAAATCGACAAGATTTAGAAAATATTATCAATAAAATAATAAAACATATCAGAAATATGATAAAATCTTTTAAACTTGGAAATGTTATAAAAAACGGAATTAATGTTGCAATAGTAGGAGAACCAAATGTCGGAAAATCAACTTTATTGAACAGCCTACTAAACGATGAACGAGCTATCGTTTCGGATATTCCCGGAACAACAAGAGACTCAATCGAAGAAACAATTTCAATCGATGGTATAATATTTCGTTTTATAGATACCGCCGGAATAAGAAAAAGTGATGATATTATTGAAAATCTTGGAATTAAAAGAACATATCAAATAATTGATAAAGCTGAAATTATAATACTTGTCGTAGAACCAAAATCAAACATTATAAAAGTTGAGGATACAATAAAAAAAATAATCGAAAAACAAAAAAAATTGATTGTTGCAATTAATAAAATTGATACTCAGAAAGTTATACCAGAAAATATTTTAAAAAATAATTACACAACAGTAATTATATCTGCAAAGGAACAACAAAATATTGATAAGTTAATTAAAAAACTTGTTAAAATAAGCAATATCGACAACAATAATGAATTTATTGTAACAAACATACGTCATTACGAGGCACTTTGCAAAGCATACGAAGCAGGAAAAAATGTCATCATAGGAATTAAAAATAATATTTCAGGTGATTTCTTGGCTCAGGATATTCATGAAATTCTAAATCAAATAGGCGAAATTACAGGTGAATTTACAAACGATGAAGTACTACAAAATATTTTTAGAAACTTCTGTATAGGAAAGTAAAAATAAAAAATAAATGTATCAAAATATTCTATGTTTTGCAATATAAATTTACTTATAAATAGTTTCACAAAATAGTTAAAAAAGTTCCAAAATCTTTGATATTTTGGAACTTTAACACACTGAACTTTAATTATTAATTTTAACTCTTATACCTTCCGAATGCGATGTAAATTCGGGAGCGTACATACATTGAATTGTTGTTATTCCGTTTGAGAAATCGCCTTTGTGAGTTACACGGAGCGGATATTCAAAAACATAAGTTCCTTTTGGCAGAGCTTCCATAAAAAAGTTTGTTGATGCGTCTTTTGTTGTTTCATAGTATCCGAGTCCGTCTTGATATTTATAACGAGAAATTACATTAATTGGTTCAAGCCCAGATGCTCTCATATCTTTCATGTGAATATATTCCATTCGACGATCTACTCTAAGTTCTATCCTTACAATAATTTTATCTCCTATTTTTAATTTATTTTTATCCGAGACTGGTTCTATAACTTTTCCGCGTTCTGTTAATTTTTCTATAAACAATTGTTTTTTAAGTTTTAACGGAGTTTTATGCGTTGTTATTTTATCAAGTTGTTCGAAATATTGCCAGTATAAAGCTCCCCACGATACGCCTTCGTCTGATTTTGTAACTGTAACATTTCCCATTTTGGGTTCTATTTCGCCTTTGCTCCACGAGGTCTTAAAATATCCAGTCCCAGCTTCTATTTTTACATTGTCAAGTTTTTTAGTATCTATTATTTTGTTATTCATTTTAATCTCAACAAGTTTGTCGCTTGCCAGCAGGTCTGTTCCACGCATAAGAAGTGCATAAACTGCTTCTGTTGTTGCTTTTGTTGTTTTCCAATCCTGAGTTTGTTTTTGTTTTAACAACCATATTTTTAGGTCATTTACTGATTTTGTATCTTTTGCAACTTCATCAAAGACTTCAATCATAAGTGCTTGCATTTCGATAGGTGCCTGATGCCAATAATATCCAGCAGTATTATCTTTCCAATACATTCCCATTTCTTCATTAGAACTTGAATTTTCATGTAATGATTTCACTATATCTGCTGGAATAATTTTGCTGTCATATCTATACAAACCAAGCGCTATCATTCCTTGCATATATTTACTTTGCGCGAGCCAATATTTCTCTGCTTGTCCTTTGTAATATTCAAATGCTTTTTTGCTTCTGTTTGGGATTGGCAAATCAGTAAAATAACTTCTTCCGTATAAATATTGAATAGCAATATTACTCAAATGATTTTCTTTAAGTTCTTCTTTTTTATAATGTTTTATTAGCCAATTGTAATCTTCCACTATACGAATATCGAGGTAAGCGACAGCTTTTTTGACCATCTGCCAAGTTTTATTATCTTCGCGCACTTGTTTTACACCCAAACGGTCGAGATGTCCCATTCCAGTTACAACATGTTGTGTAATGTAACGACTCTCAGGCATACCTTTGAACCAGGGCCAGCCACCGTTTGAAGATTGTGCTTTTCGGATTTTTCGCAAAGCGCGTCCTTGTTCGTCAGCCATACGATTTAAATCAAAAAGCAAACCTACACGTTTTTTTCGTTCTGTTTCATTTTTTCCGTTTAATATCCATGGCGTTTCTTCGAGTAAAACAGATTTTAGTTCTTGATTTTTTTCTATATTTGAAATCAATGCTTTTGAGTCTTTCGTATTTTTCCATGAGTCGAAGACACGCTTAATTTTCGGACTTGAATTTGCAATGTGAGATGCAATACTGTTTGCATAATATCTGCTGAATGTTTGCTCTGTGCATTCGTAAGGATATTCCATAAGATACGGCAGAGCTTGAACAGCATACCATGCTGGATTTGAAGTAAATTCCAGTGTTAATTTGTGATGTTTAAGAGTTGTTGATTTCTCGGAATTTATTAATTTTTCAAATTTGTATGTTTTGCTTTCGTTTCCACGAACGGGCAAAGGCATAGATTCTGTTACAAGCATACGATTTGTCAATACAGGCAGAGCTTTTTGTTCGCCGTCTGAAAAATCGCCAGACTTAGCAACAACCTTATATGTAATCGCACCCAAACCTTCTGGAATTTCAAGCTCCCAAACAACAAGCGAGTTCAAACCAGCTTTTACACTAAAATCTTTTGTTGCATTCTCGTCTTTTGCAAAAATATTTTCTATTGGAGTTTCGCTGATTGCATCAAGGAGTTCCAATTTAATTTTTCCGTTCAAATCTTTTTCAGAGACATTGCTTATTTTTACTGGAAAAGAAATTTTATCGTTTTCACGGAAAAAACGAGGTTCGTTTGGCAAAAGCATAAGGTCTTTTTGTGTAATAAGTTCGTTGGCAATAGAACCGTATTTTAAATCTTTTGTTGTGGCAAAACCCATCATTTTCCATTTTGTAAGCGATTCTGGAATAGTAAATTCAACAATAATTTCACCATTTTCATTTGTTTTAAGATGCGGATAGAAGAATGCCGTTTCATTAAAATTTGTTCTTACTTTAACCTTAGAAAAATCCTCAACATCATTTTTTAAAATTACCTTTTTCTCAACTTCCGATGCTAATTCAGGATAAACATTAGTGAACTCATCTTCTTCTGATTCAAAATCATTGACTGCTATATTTGAAATGGAAGTAGGTTTCTCTACATCTGATTCTCCGTTTTTGTATTTTTTTCTATTTATTTTACTTTCTGTTCTCACACCTGAAACTGCCCCGCCAAAATAAACGTTCACATTATTATAACCGTAGTAACTGAAACCAAACCAGTTAAAAGTATCGTAGTAAAGGTTTGTAATATAAATTGATTTATCCAAATCGATTTTCAAAAGCGATGAAGCGTCATGTGAAAATGTCCCTGTCTTCCAATTTCGTTTTGTGTAATATGAGTTATAAATATTAAAATTCCATTCATTTTTCTTAAACTTGTCTAAGGAGGCATCATATAATGTTGCAAGCATTTCGGCTGCAACTTTTTCTCCTTTGTCTCCTTTAATTTTTATACGCCATTTTTCTTTTTCTCCGGGATAGAGTTTGTCGCGAAATGTTTCAAATTCAATATCAAGATTTTTATTGTTGTGCGAAACGTGAACAACTGAACTATATTTGTAAAGCCGATTATTTTTTACAAAAATAAAATGAACAGTAAAATTACCTCTATGTTTTTCTTCAACAGGTATTTTTATCAATTTTTGTTCGTTGTCAATATTCAGAAATTTAGATGAAATAATTTTATTTTTATGTTCTATTTCATATAAGATTTTAATATTTTTGTTGCTCGAACCTATTAGAAATTTTGCTTCTTCTTCTGGTTCGCAATAATTATCAACAGCCGTAAAAAAGCTAATTTCCTTAAAAGGCATTTTCTTTGATTTTTCACTGTAAATATCAAAAAAATGTTTGTTGCTGACTTTATTTCCAAAAGCATCAGTAGAATAAACTTCGGCAACATAATGACCGCTTTCAAAAGTTTTTACAAAAGAAAAATCAATTTTTTTCAGATTTTTTGTATTAAAATCGCTAATAAAAACCTGTTTTTCTTTTTTCATTTCAATATTTTGATTTTCGTTGTTGTAAATATTTCCATGAAATTCTTTTTCCCATTCTTTTTTTGTATAAATATATTTATCGGGACGTGTCCAGTATCGCTCACGAACAGCAGTTTTCAAGTCTTCCAATTTATAAATTTTTATCTCTCCTTCGGCAGCAATAAATTCATTATTAATGTTTTGAGTATTAATATCAATTTGACTTGTTTTTTTGTTGTCATATATTTTATCATCTTTATTTATCATCTCTGGAAGCTCCAAACTAATTTGTAAAGCCCTGTAACCTATATTAATATTTTTTGAAGTGCTTTGTGTTTCGCCGTTAATGTCTGTAACGTCCACTTTTATTTGATAACTAAAATATGTAAATTCATTTTCAGGCATTGATAAATCTGGAATTGCTTGAAAATTAATTTTAAAATGTCCATTATCATCGGTTTTTACTTCTCCGTTTTTTATTTCAACGGGACTGCTTGGAAACGACCAATACCACCATCCTCGCCATGCTGGAGTACGAATAATTCTATATTTTACATTTGCTTCTGAAAGCGCGGCACCAGAATAACTTAAAGCTTTTCCTTTTACTTCTACCTCTTCGTTCAACAAATAATTCCCTTTGAAAGGCGACATTTCTACCTCAAATTTGGGACGTTTATATTCCTCAACAGAGATATATTTTGTTCCTGTTGTTGTATTTATTTCGAATGATCCGTTTAAAAGTCCTGTTGGGATTTCAAAAATACCGCTAAAAGTTCCGTATTCGTTTGTTGTAAGTGTCTGTTCTGAAACTTTTTGACGATTTACATCATAGAAAATAACAGTAGTTTCGCGGTTTGTAACGACTTTGTTTGTTTCTCCATCTGATAAAATACTTATACCTTTAAAATAAACTGTTTGTCCGGGTCTGTAAATTGCACGGTCTGTAAATAAAGTTGTATTTACAGTTGAATGTTTTTGTTTTTTTATTTGATTATAAATATAAGTGCTTGATGCCGTTGTCAGGAAATCATTTTTTATGCTAAAATCAATGTACCAACTGTTTGATTTTTTTCCTTTTATTGATTTTAAAATAAAACTACCGTTTTTATCAGTAGTATATTTTTTATCAAATTGTTTGTTATATTTTCTTAATTTATAATTATATTTTGAGAACCAAGTCTGCGCTGATACACCTTGCATTGGTTTTCCGGTGCTTCTATTAAGAACAATAAAACGAGTAGAGCCGTTTTCTAAATTCTGTTTTATGTAACTTATATTAGATACCGTAAAAGTCTTATAAGATGCCATTGCTTTTTTGTAAGAAAATTTTTTATTATTTGAAATAAAAAGAACATAAAAACCAGTTGGCAATTCTTTTAAAATCAATTCAACAGAATGCTCGTTAAAGTCTCCGTCATCAGTAACTTCTTTTGATAGTTCGTAAATTTTTGTCGAGTTATTAAAAATTTTATTATAAAAACCTTCACCGTAACGTTTATTTTCATATTTATCATATTTGTCTTTGTCAATTTTTGCAAGCCTAACAAATATTTTATTTGTATTTCTATAAGAAATTTTTGTAGCAAATTTGCTGTTAGCTGGTATAATATTTTCATTATTAAACGTTAAATTATGAGTTTCTATTTGCAATTTTAATTTTTCACAATGTTTTGCAGCATTTGTTTTCGGATATTTTTTCAAAATATTAGAACATATTTCGTGAGCATTTTTTTTATAAAATTTATATTTTTCTGTTTCTTTTTCAAGCACATTGTATTTGTTTGACAAATTATTGTAATGATTTGCTATCGAGTATGAAATTTCCGCAGAGAAAGGGTTTGTATTATATTTATTTTCAATATTTTTAAGCGCTTTCAAATACAGCTCGTCCTTTTTGTTGTTTACCGAGTGCGAATAAGCAAAATTCAAACGTTTTATATCAATATCAATAAGTGCTGGTGTTTCTTTTTTTTCGTATTTCAATCTTAATTTAATCATTTCCTGCAAAAGTTTCTGAGCGTGAAAATGTAGCGACAATGTATCCGAAGAGTTAATATTTTCTTTTATATAAGTTTCTGCATCGGCGAAATAGAATTCTTCTTTAAGTTCGTAATTATCAGCTGGTTTTGTCAATGAAATTTCTGTTCCAGAGAGAAAATTAAGTGCTTTATTTGCCAAAAAATCATAGAGTGTAGGTCTCAGTTCTTTTGGTTTTGTTCCGAATTTTATAAGTTCTTTATATTTGTCAAGAGGTAATTTTTGCAATTTTTCGGCATCGGAAAGTGAGAGTTCGTATTCTTTAATTATTTTGGTAACAAGGAAATCCAATGTCCATGTTTGCATATCATTATTTTCAAAATTTACTGTATTGCTACGATTGTAAAATTTGTAACGATTATTTTGATAATACCAAAGATACATATCCGCCAACATTACATGCATTATTGCATTATCTGGAAAAGATGCTTTTACTGCTGTTGAGTCCAACTCATAACAAAGTTTTTCAAAAGCGTTCTCTTCTATTATATTTTTGTATTTAAGTTTGTAAATAAACGATTTTATAACTTGTTCCGAATTATTATCATCTTTTGCTTTTTTATAAATATCATTTACAACTTTGAGCGCCGATTTTGGCAATCCTTTTTGTTCTATTGAGTCTATTTTTTTCCATTTTTTTTTGTAAAATTTCATATCCTGAGCTTTAAGATTAGTGAAAAATATTAAAAATATTAACGATATTATTGCTATTTGTTTCATTTTTATTAAAATTAAAATTTTGGAATTAATTTATTTGTACAAAGGTATAAAAAAAAATCTTTTTTTGTAAAAACTTGTGCCTGTTATGTATTTTCATCAGAGAACAAACTATTCAGTTGGCATGTTTCATAATTAGTTTACACTAAAAAAGGTTCTTTTTGTGTAAAAAAT
>JAOZMB010000084.1 GCA_029934515.1 Bacteroidales bacterium | reverse complement strand
GAATTATGAATTACGAATTACGAATTATGAATTACGAATTACGAATTACGAATTACGAATTACGAATTACGAATTACGAATTATGAATTATGAATTATGAATTACGAATTGGTTTACACCTGATAATAAGTATTTTACAAAAAACAAATCATGAAGTTATTTTTTAACCATTACTAATTCTCACTAATAATTCAAAAATAAAAACAATATAATGAGAAAAAAAATTGAAGATATATTAAAAGGTGTAAAAATAAAAAAAATTGTAGGCAATATAAATACGGAAGTTAGAGGGTTGAATTTTGATTCAAGGAAAATCAAAAACGGATACTTATTTGTTGCAATCAATGGAACTAATACAGACGGACACAAATATATAGATAAGGCAATTGCTGACGGTGCCATTGCTATTGTTTGCGAAAAAAACCAACAGGAAAATGATAACAATATTTGTTTTATTTGTGTTGAAGATTCTGCTGAAGCTCTTGGAATTATTGCTTCAAATTTTTATGACAATCCTTCACAAAAACTGAAATTAATCGGAGTTACAGGAACTAACGGAAAAACAACAACAGCAAGTTTGTTGTATCGGCTTTTTATTTCTATTGGATATAAAACTGGTCTGATGTCGACCATAAAAAATTATATCAATAATAGGGAAATGCCAGCAAAATATACAACACCAGATTCTTTGTCATTCAACAGTTTATTGAATGAGATGGTCTTGGAGGGTTGTCAATATTGTTTTGTCGAGCTCAGTTCGCATGCAATTGCCCAAAAACGAATCGCAGGACTGATGTTTACTGGTGGGATTTTTACAAATATTACTCACGACCATCTCGATTATCATAAAACATTTAGAGAATATTTGAATGTTAAGAAAAGTTTTTTTGATAATTTGCAAAAAAATGCTTTTGTTTTGACAAATATTGATGATAAAAATGGACAGGTTGTTATTCAAAATACAAAAGCTAAAAAATATACATATTCATTGAGAAGCTTTGCAGATTTTAATGTGAAAATTATTGAAAAACATTTTGACGGAATGCTTCTGGAAATCGAAAACAAAGAAATCTGGACATTGCTAACAGGAGCTTTTAATGCTTATAATTTTCTGTCGGTTTATGCTGTCGGAAAAATTCTTGGTATTGAAAAAGAAAAATTACTTACAAAATTAAGTGCCGTAAAACCTGTTGAAGGAAGGTTTGAAGCAATAAGAAAAAATGGAATAACAGCTATTATTGATTATGCACACACGCCAGATGCACTTAAAAATGTTTTGAAAACAATTAATGAAATCAGAACAACAGAGTGTGAATTAATAAGTATTGTCGGAGCTGGAGGAGACCGAGATAAAACAAAAAGACCAATTATGGCAAAAATTGCTATCGGATTGAGCGATAAAGTAATATTGACATCAGATAATCCGCGCACAGAAAATCCAGATAAAATTATTGAAGACATGTACAAAGGTATAGAACAGAAATATGCCAGTAAAGTATTGAAAATAACAGACCGAGAAACAGCTATAAAAACAGCCGTTTTGATTGCAAATGAAAACGATATTATACTAATAGCTGGAAAAGGACACGAAAATTATCAGGAAATTAACGGAGTACGCAAATATTTTGATGATAAAGAAAAAATAATTGAATTAGGCTTTGCTCTAAAATAACAACGCTATTTTAGAAAAAAAGCAAGTTATTATAGCATAATAGGAACACGGAAGAACACAGATTATACAGATTTTCACAGATTTATAAAATTTATTTATTGTTTATTATTTCAAAGCTTTCCATAATATTTCTACTGGATGTTTTGCTATTTTTCCTGTTCCTTCTTTTATTTGGTGTCGACAGCTTGTTCCGTTTGCTACAATTGAGACCTCATCGGGCGTATTCCTTACAGCTGGAAATAAAATCATTTCACCTATTTTCATTGAAATATCGTAGTGTTCTTTTTCAAAACCAAACGAACCAGCCATACCGCAACAACCAGAAGGTATCTCTTCGACAGTATAATTTTCTGGAAACGAAAGTATAAATTTTGTAGCATCTGTTCCAACAATTGATTTTTGTTGGCAGTGAGCGTGTAGCATTATTTTTTTTGTATCTGTTTTAAATTTTGATTTATTTATCTTGCCAATTTTTATCTCGTTTGCAATAAATTCATCAATCAAAAAACTGTTTTTTTTAAGATTTTGTGCAGCATTGTGAAGATTTATAGTTTCATTTTTTTCGTTTATTTTTTTAGGAAATAGGTCTGGATATTCATCACGAAAAGATAATATTGCAGAAGGTTCAATGCCAACGAGAGGTGTTTTTTCAGATATTAAATCTTTTAACATTATTAAATTTTTCTGAGCTATTTTTTTTGCTTTTCTAAGCAAACCTTTCGAAAAACTTGCGCGTCCGCTTTCTGTATGTTTCGGAACAATAACATTATAACCAAGTTTTGTAAGTAGTTGGAATGTTTGTGTTCCAAGCAAAGCATCATTATAATTTGTGAACTCGTCAATAAATAAGTAAACTGTTTTTTCGTTTGGGATCTTATTTTTGCTTATTCGTCTCAATTTTTTTGCAATAGGTCTGTTCACTTTTGGGAGTTTTCTTTTATTGTGAAAACCTATAATTTTTGCTGTCTGTTTGGCGAAGAATTTATTTTTCAAAAAAGCATTACTAAGCGCTGGCGCTAACGATAATAATTTATTTATTTCCGATATATTTGCTACAATTTTATTACGAAACGGTATTCCTTTTTTATCAAAATAAAACTGCATAAATTCAGCTTTCAATTTTGTAATATCTACATTTGCAGGACATTCTGTTTTACAAGCCTTGCAGGATAAACAAAGGTCGAGGATTGCGTATAGTTCTTTATTTTCAAAAGGATTTTTTTCGTTTGTAATTATTTCACGAAGCATATTTGCTCTTGCTCTGCTTGAATTTTTTTCTTCTCTTGTTGCCATATACGAGGGACACATCGTTCCTCCTATTATTTCGGATTTTCGGCAATCTGCTGAGCCTGTGCATTTTTCTATTGCCCGCATATATCCGTCTGTGTTCGAGAAATCAAAAATTGTATTAAAAACTGGTGTTTTTTGTCCAGGAGTGTATCGCAGATGTTCATTCATTGCTGGTGTGTCTGTAATTTTTCCTGGATTGAAAATATAATTTTTGTCCCATGTTTTTTTTAGTTTTCTGAATGTTTCATAAATTTCGTTACCATACATAAATGGAATAAACTCGCCTCGAAGTCTTCCGTCTCCGTGTTCTCCGCTTAATGAACCTCTGTATTTTTTGACAAGTTTAGCTG
The DNA here is from genome assembly GCA_029934515.1 of Bacteroidales bacterium. Lineage (GTDB taxonomy): Bacteria > Bacteroidota > Bacteroidia > Bacteroidales > JAADGE01 > JAOZMB01. The sequence goes on along the minus strand of JAOZMB010000084.1, from coordinate 11,454 downwards.
TTTGGTAAGCAAAAGTTCTGAACAATTTTATATGGTCTTTATCTTTTAAATTAAGAACAGGTCGTAGATGCAATTCACCGCTTCCTATGTGCGCATAATAAATCGATTTTAGATTATATTTTTTAAGCAAATTTTTAAAATCGTTCATATAAGCTGGTATATTCTCAACGCTTACAGCCGTGTCTTCTATAACACAAACTGGCGAAGCATCACCTTTCATATTCGACAGAACACCAAGTCCAGCTTTTCGTAAATCCCAAACTTTTTTAATATCTTTTCCTTTGATTATAGGAAAATGATACGCATATCCAGATTTTCTCATTTCATTTGCCATATTTTTGGCAATTTCGGTTATTTCGTTTTCATTCTCTCTCGAAAATTCAATAATCAAAATTGCCTCAGGCTCTCCTTTTATAAAAAAACTATTTTTTCTAAGTGCTGGATTTTTTTTTGCCATTTCCAATATTACATTGTCGGCAAGTTCAACCGCTGTCGGTTTATATTTTAAAGCAATAAGATTGGCATGAAAAGCATGTTCAAGTTTACTACAATGTGCAACAATAACAGCTTTATGTTTTGGTGGCAAAGGCAATAGATTTAAAGTAATTTCTGTCGAAAAAGCAAGCGTCCCTTCGGAGCCAGCAAGTAATTTACAGAAATTAAAACTCTTATTGTTATCAGTAAAAATTTCGGTGTCAAGCAACAAATCTAATGCGTATCCATTGTTTCTTCGCGGGATTTTTTTTTCTGGATAATTTTGTTCTATCTTTTTTTGCAAATTTTTATCGGATAATACCTCTTTAATATTTCGGTACAAACCAGCCTCAAAAGTTTTTTTCTTACATTTATTTTCGAATTCTTTTTTTGTCAAACTTTCAAAAACAGCCTCTTCTCCATTGCTAAGAATTGCCTTTATTCGCACTGTGTGGTCGCGTGTACTTCCGTAAGCAACCGAGTGTAATCCACAGGCATTGTTCCCAAGCATTCCTCCTATTGTACATCTGTTTGCGGTTGATGTTTCAGGTGCAAAGAATAATTCGTATTTTTTAAGATATTTATTAAGTTCATCCAAAACAACACCGGGCTGAACTGTTACAAGTTTTTTTTCGGTATCATGCTGAATTATTTTATTCATATATTTTGAAACATCTACAATAATTCCTTTTCCAACAACCTGTCCAGCAAGCGATGTTCCAGCTCCTCGCGGAATTAAAGATGTTTTATTTCTGTGTGCAAAATCAATAAGTTTTTTTATATCTTTATGATTTTTGGGCATCACAGCGGCAAGCGGTTTTTCTTTATACACTGATGCATCGGTAGAATAAATTGTTAAATTTGTTTTATCAAAAAAAACATCACCATCAATTTCCTGTTTTAATTTTAATAATCTTTGTTTCATAAAATTAAATTTGTATATAAAACTGTCGGTATAGCTAAACCACACCGACAGTAATTTATCATCAAAATATTTATATCTTTGCAACAAAATCCGTAAAATATCCGTATAATCAGCGTTCTTCCGTGTTCCTATTTATTTGAGTAATAGGAACACAGATAAACACTGATTTTTTTTGATGCGTTTGCCCTAATTTATCAATATTATTTTTATTAAAATTATTTCAAATTTAATTTTGCACGTGTAATGAATTTATCAATATTTCGTTCTTCTTGAGTTCCTTTATATTCTGTTTTTATCTTTTCATAAGCAACAAGTGCTTTTTTGTGTTTTTTAAGAATCTCATAAGTTCTTCCCAGTTTCATCAGAAATATTGGAGCTGTAAATTTATTATTGTCATTATTAACAGCTTTTTCGTAATATTCAGCTGCTTTATTTAGGTCTTCTTTTTCTGCATAAGCATCACCTATGTTTCCAAGTGCAATTGGAGCAAGCAGTTTATCTTTGGAATTAAATTTCTCAAGATAATCAATAGCATCATCATACTGTTTTAGTTTCATACAAGAAATTCCAGCATAATAAAATGAAATATTTGCCGCTTTCGTACTACCATAATCATCAATTATTTCAATAAAACCGGGATAATCTCCATCTCCATTCAAAGCCAAATTGAAAGAATCCTTCTCAAAATATTGTTGGGCTATATATATTTGTTCTTGTGCTTTTTCCTCCAACGGAGCTTTGTACCATTTCTGGTAAGCCATAACAATAGTCGCAACAGCCAAAACAACAACAAGAATTATTGTTAATGTTTTTTGATTACTTTCAATAAATTGCTCTGTTCTTGATAGTGAACTTTCAATAGCCTCAAAATTATCATCTGCTATTTGTTTTTTCTTTTTTGCCATTTGTTTTTTTTAATTTAATATTAAACATTTAAAATTTTGACAAAAGTAATTTTTTTAAAAAAAAATAGAAACTTTATTACAATTTCTTGTTTATTTTTTTGTTTTTTTCATTAAAATAGTAAAAAAATTACAATTTTGCAGAGTTTTAAACACACAACTGCTTGTTTGTCGTCATAATCATGGCAAACAAAGAACAAAAAGATGTATGTTATTTCACAGTTTTCAATCAAATAATTACAGAATAAAAAATATATGTATTTAAAAAAATTAAAATTACTGAATTTTAAAAACTATGTAGATTGCGATTTTGATTTTTCAAAAAAAATAAATTGCTTCACAGGATTAAACGGAGCAGGAAAAACAAATATCCTTGATGCTATTTATTATCTTTCTTTTACAAAAAGTTTTTTTTATTCTTCCGACAGCCGTAACATACGTTATTCAAATGATTTTTTTGTTATACATGGTGAATTTAATCGTTCCGATAAACAAGAAAAAATTAATTGTAGTTTTAATAGAAAGAAAAAGAAAAAATTTAAAAGAAATGGAAAATCTTATGAGCGGTTTTCAGAACATATCGGTTTGCTACCAACAGTAATGATTTCGCCAATTGATAACAGACTTATAACCGGAGGAAGCGAAGACAGACGAAAATATATAAACTCTGTGATATCGCAGTACGACAGTAATTATTTGAAATTATTAATTCGTTATAATAGAATTATTGGACAAAGAAACAAATTGTTAAAAGATTTCGTTAAAAGAAATTATTTTGATAATGATAATCTTGATGTTTATGATGAAATGTTGATAAACTACGGAACAGTTATACATAAAAAAAGACTCGATTTTATAAATAAATTATTACCTATTTTTTCAGAATTTTATCAATTTATTTCGCAAAACAAAGAAACCGTTAAATTGGAATATCATTCGCAATTAAATGAAAAAGAATTACATATTATATTAAAACAAAATAGAGAGAAAGACCGTGTTTTGCAATACACAAGCGGAGGAATTCATCGCGATGATATTAAAATGAAAATTAATGGATATTCACTAAAAAACTCTGGCTCGCAGGGACAACAAAAAACATTTCTAATTTCTCTTAAATTTGCTCAATTTGAATTTATTAAAGCTGTAAGTAAATTAAAACCTATACTGCTTCTTGATGATATTTTTGATAAATTTGATATGGAACGAGTAGGACAAATAATAAAATTGACAGTAGATAACAAATTTGGACAAATATTTATTACAGATACAAACAAAATTAGAATAAAAAATATATTAAATAAAGCCAATATTGATTTTAAACTTTTTGAAATTTAATGGAATATTGATAGAATAATAGGAACACAGAAGAACACGGATTATGCGGATTTTCACAGATTTATAAATTTTAACAAAAAAAAATATTGATATATGTATAAAAAAAGTTTTTGTTTTCTATTCTTATTGCTACCTATTTTTTTGTTTGCACAAAAACTTAAAAGCCACGAGTATGAGCGCACTTACATGCGAATAATGTTTTATAATGTTGAAAATCTTTTTGATATATACGATGACAGTTTAAAAAGAGATGATGAGTTTACATCTACTGGAAAGAAATATTGGACGAAGAGAAAATATAAAAAAAAATTAAATAATATATCAAAAGTAATAATCGCAGTAGGACAATGGGAAGCGCCTGAAATTGTTGGTCTTTGCGAAATAGAAAATCGTATTGTGCTTGAAGGTATAACAAAACGTACTGCTCTAAAAAAAATACCTTACAGAATAATTCACAAAGAATCGCCAGACAAACGAGGAATTGATGTAGCTTTGCTGTACCGAAAAGACAAGTTTACGGTAATAGATTACGAAGCGCTAAGAGTTGTTTTTCCTTTTGATGCCAATCGACCAACACGTGATATTTTATACGTAAAAGGTTATAATACCAAAAAAGATACTTTGCATATTTTCGTAAATCATTGGCCTTCTCGTTGGGGCGGTCAGACTGAGACCGACCGGAAACGTGTTTATGTGGCATCTGTATTGCGAAAAAAAACAGATTCCCTTTTTAATGTTGATATTAATCCTAAAATTATTATAATGGGCGATTTGAACGATTATCCAGATAATAATAGTCTTATAAAAACATTAGAAGCAAAAACGAATTTCGATAATATTAATAACAAAGAGCTTTATAATCTGGCTTATTACATGCAGAACGTAAAAGGCGAAGGTTCTCACAAATATGAAGGCAAATGGGGAGTTCTTGACCAGATTATTGTTTCAGGTATTTTGTTAGACAAAAATCAAAAACTACGAACAAGTCCAGACGATGCACACGTTTTTAATGCTCCATTTCTTTTGGAGCGCGATGAAAATTATACTGGATACAGAACATTCAGAACATATATTGGGTTTCGTTTTCATGATGGTTTTAGCGACCATTTGCCTGTTTATATTGATTTGAAAATTGATTAAAAAAAATCAGCGTGGCTTCTCGAACCACACCGACAGTAATTTGTGCCTTAATAATATTTTATATCAGGGCAAGTTTTTAAATATCGATTATAATTTTCTGTATAATCAGTTTTAAGTTTAACAATTGATTTTTTGGCTTCTTTTTTTGTCTGTATTCCAGAGAGATAAAATAATATTTGTGCCTGTAAATTTTTATCTTTTGCAAAAGTTTGTGCTTTATCATAATAATCAATTGCTTTCAAATTTGTTCTATAATCAATATTTATAAAATCATTATATTCTGTGAACAAATAACCTTGTATATAAGCGAGATAATACCAACTTCTTCCTTCATACGACATATTTGAGTAAGCATTTCCGAGTTCGATAGCGAGTTTTGCTTTTTCGTTTCCTTTGCTTTTTTCGTATTTATTTTTTTTGTCAATCAGCGAATTAACAAAATATGCTTTATTTATGTAAATATCATTATATCTTTTATTTACATAAAAAACATTTCTAAAATATATATAAGGGTCTCTGTTAAGATAATAAGCATAGCTATATTCTTTTGTCCAGAACGAATCGGGGACTTCTTTATAATACTTCAAAGCGGCTTTCAAATCATCTTTTCTTAGCATAATTGTACCTAATAAATCAAGGTATCTATTTTTGTCGTATTTGTATTCTTTCAATAGGAATTCTTCTGTTTTGGATTTATTTTTGTTTTCACAAATATCAATAAATTCTTTAACTTGCTCTTCCGATGCAAATTTGTCAAGATAATAAAATATGTCGTAATAATCGTATCCTATTATTTTTTGTAGGAACATTGCAGATTTTACATACATTTTATTTTTATGATAAGTCTGATGTAGAGCAAGCATCAAATCGCTAAATTTTTCCCTTTTTTTATAAGAAGTTTTTCCTTCTTTGACAATAGAATTTATTATATTCCATGTTTCTTTTTCAAATTTTTCATCTATTTTTTTAGCAGTAATAATTTTAAGTAAAACTTTTGTATATTTTATTTGGCTTTTTTCTTTATCATTATCAATATTTTTTTCTGCAATTTTTAAATATTTAAAAGCTTTTTCGGGTTGTTTATGTATGTAACACAAATGTGCCAGCATCAATGCCCATAGACCTTTTTTTTCGATTTTATATTTATTTAAGGTATTTTCGGTAAATTGAATAAATCTGTCGAGATATTCAAAATCGCTGTTCCAATTTTCTTGCAGTGTTTTTTCTTTTTGCATATTCCAATATGCTATTGCAGGTGATGAACCTGTAAATTTTGGTGTAAGCAACCAATCTTCGATTTTATTTAGTTCTCGTATCATCAGAGTTATGAATAAATCTGAATTTGGATTATGCGAAACAACAGCTCGCAGTCCAGCAAGCGCTCTTCCCGGATTTCGGAACTGCTCGTAAAGTTTAATATTATAATATTCTTCTTTTGTAGCATCGTGTCCGAGTAGTTTAATATATTTCAGATTAATTTGTTGATACGCCCAGAACTTTTTTGCATGACAATTAGCAAATACTTTAACAAAATTTAATTGCGAATCTCGTTTTTTACCAAGCAAATGCTGACAAGAAGCAACATGAGATAAAGCCCAATATTTTAAAATACTCTCATCTTTTTTTCTTATATCTGAAAATATCTTATTGTAATATTCTTCTGCTTGGAGGTTTTGTTTTAAATATCTCATTATCACAATTGCCTGATAAGCATATCGTTGCATCATCATTTTGTCGTTACTTGTCTTCACTTTTTCTTTTGCCTGTTTAATCAAATCGTTTAATGCAGAGGTGTTATAATTTGTTCCGTACCAGGGGTCGCCTTCGCCAAGTAATTGCTCCGTTCTTTTTGCAAAAATTAAATAATTGCTTATAAGAACATTTTTATTTTTGATTATATATCTTGCCAACTCATTATCAAGATATTTTTTTTTCTTGTTCCCAAGAACAACTTCATGTAGTTCAATCAAATCATCAAGAGAAGTGCGATAAACAGTTTTTTTTATGTCTTCTTTTTTTACTTTTCCTTTGAAATAATCAGACCATTCATTAATATTTTCTTCTGGAATATGCTTCCAATCAATAACTGAATTATCATATAATAAATCGTTTGTGTAAAAGAATGGTCGCAGATAATCAGAAACGATAGAAGTCTCTGGGTCAAATAAACATACTCTATTCATCTCAAATGGCTCGTAATAACAAGAACCAGCAAACTTCCAAATAATTATAAGACTTATTAATAATGTGTACTTTCTAAAAATTGCTTTCATTTTATATATTATTATTTAATTTAAAATATTCGTATCACAATCTTTTAGCTTGTTTTTTACAATATTCAACAAACTTAAAGATTATTGTACATTAATAATTTTTTTTATTGATACAAATCGAAAAAATGTTTATATATTTGTAAGTTCAAAAAAAAGCATTTTAATTGAAAAAACAAAAAAATATTACAATTAATTCAAACAAATAACAATAATATAATGTTAATTTATACAAAAACAGGCGATTCTGGATATACTTCTTTGTTTAGTGGTGGTCGAGTTCTTAAATCTGATATTAGAATTTCAGCATACGGAACAATTGACGAGTTGAGTTCATTTATTGGTTTATTAAGATGTAACGAAATACCTCAACGAGATAAAAATATGCTTATATCAATTCAAAAAGAATTGATTAATATTTCTTCTGAACTTGCTGTAAAAAAAGGTAATAAATTTGTTATTGATAAAATTTTGGAAAATAAAATTAGAAAATTAGAAAAAGAAATAGATTTTATTAATATTGATTTACAGCCATTAAAAGAGTTTATATTATCTGGTTCTAACAAAATTAATAGTATTTGTCATATTTGCAGGACTGTTTGTAGGCGTGCTGAGCGTTTTGTTGTTAAATTATCAGAAGAAGAAAAAATAAATCCTCTTTTATTAAAATATTTAAATAGATTATCAGATTATTTTTTTGTCTTAGCAAGACAATTTGCATGATAAAAATAAATTTTATATATTTGCACTTTAATATTTATTTGATAAATAAAAAGTTGTTTTTTTTAATTTGCACATCAATTTTTTGTTTCATAAACGATGTCTAATTTTATAAAAACAGCCAAATAAAATAATAAAATATATTATGTCCACACTAAAAAAAAGATTGAAAGAGAAAATCGATGCACATCGTCCTCGTACTGTAAAATTGTTGAAAGAATTTGGAAATGTAAAAATAGGCGAGGTTACAATTGCACAGGCAATTAACGGAATGCGAGGTGTTAAAGGTTTGACAACAGATATTTCTTATCTTGATCCTTATGAGGGAATAAGATTTAGGGGCAAAACAATCAACGAAACAATGGACGCTTTGCCCAAACCACCAGGGAAAGATTATCCTTACGTAGAAGGTTTTTGGTTCTTCCTATTAACAGGAGATATTCCAACAGAAGAAGAGACAAAGGAGATAGTTGAAGATTTTAAAAGAAGAAGGCAAATTCCTCAGTATGCAATTGATTTATTAAGAAATATGCCTTGTGGAACACATCCGATGGCAATGTTTTCTTCTGCAATATTATCTATGCAGCAGGAATCTGAATTTTCAAAATATTATAACTCTGGCAAATATAACAAGTTCGATGCTTGGGAATATATGTACGAAGATGCAACAAATATTTTGGCACGCATACCTTCGCTTGCTGCGTATTTATATAGAATGAAATTTAAAAGCGATATTGTTATTCCACCAGACTATGACTTAGACCTTGGCGGAAATTTTGCTCACCAGATGGGTATTAAAGAGCCTTATGATGATGTTGCGCGTATGTATTTTATTATTCATTCAGACCACGAGTCTGGTAATGTTTCGGCACATACGACACACCTTGTTGCTTCGGCTCTGTCTGATGCCTATTATGCTCTATCGGCAGGTATTAACGGACTTGCAGGCCCATTGCACGGATTGGCTAACCAAGAAGTTCTTAAATGGTTACAAGGCGTAATGGAAAAAATGGGAGGAGTAGAACCAACAGAAGAAGATATGAAAAAATTTGTCTGGGATACACTAAACTCTGGTAACGTAATACCCGGTTTTGGACATGCAGTACTGCGAAAAACAGACCCAAGATATACATCACAAAGAAAATTTTGTTTAAAACATTTACCAGATGACAGATTATTCAAATATGTTGATATGCTTTACAAAGTTGTACCTCCGATTCTTTTGGAACAAGGAAAAGCAAAAAATCCGTGGCCAAATGTAGATGCACAATCGGGTGTAATACAATGGTATTACGGTCTTAGAGAATTTGATTTTTATACTGTTTTATTTGCTGTTGGAAGAGCAATTGGTGTTCTGGCAAATATTACATGGGACAGAGCGCTTGGATACGCAATAGAACGTCCTAAATCGCTAACTACTGAAATGCTGGAAAAAATGGCTGGAATAAAATAATTATCTGTTTTAATAATTTATCCGTTCTGGATAATTAAAAAAATATTGCATATAAAACTGTCGGAGTGGTTTCAAAACCAGTCCGACAGTAATTTATTAATTTTCAATTTCTTTAAGATTTTTCTCTGCTTCTGTTTTGTACTTATTACCTCTTTTTATAACTGTTCTATATTTTTTTATTGCTTCTTTTTTATTGTTCAATTTCTTATAAATTTTTGCAACATACCATTCTGCATCTTCTGTATATTTGTTTTCTTTAAGTTCAAGTACTTTGTTCAACCTCTCAAGAGATGTTTGAAATTTTTTCATATTATATAGCGATAAACCAGAATAATACAAAGCCTCTGGATTGTTTTTATTTTGTTTTATAAGTTCTTCAAAACCATCGTTTGCGGTCTGATATTTTTTTGCTTTAAAATCTGACAATGCTTTGCTTCTTATTTTCTTCGTCTCATGTAGATGATTATTTGCCGAAAATACATGTTTTTTTATTTTATCATGATTTACATCAATTGATTTCTTTTTGTCTTCTTTATTATCATTATAAGTTGTGGAAAAAACTTTGTCATCAATATTAGATTTATCTAAGTCTTTTATTTCACGTCGTTCTTTGTTTACGTCTTCATTGCTACTCAAAATAGTCTTATTTTGATTGTTTATATAAAAATTAGCTGTAAAACCAAGCCCAATAAACAAAATAATAGAAGCTGCAATTAACAATATTTTTTTAATTCTAAATGGAATAATTTTATGTTCTCGTTTATTAGTCTTCTTATTGACAGCTAAATTAAGCTCTTTAACTATATTTGTAAGTTCTTTTTTGTCTCTCAAATTAGACAAACCTTCAAGCTCGTCTTGACACATATCACAATCATTAAGATGCTTCTCTATCCTATAAATTTCCGATTTAGAAAGATTTTTATTAATATAATTTTCAAAATCTGCATAAGTCAAACATTTACTTTCTGAAAATATTTTATTATAATTAGTATTCATAACAGTTCTATAAAAAAGTTAAAATTTATATAAGTAAGTATTAATATAAATACTGACATTTTAATATTTAATGCCAACTTTTAAAAGTTTAATCCTTAGGTTTCGCTTTCCGTTTTGAATATAACTTTTAACATTATTAAATGTATATCCAGTAATTTTAACTATTTCGGCGTAAGTTTTTTCCTTTAAATAAAATAAATTTATACATTCTTTTTGCTTTGGTTTTAATTCTTCAATAGCTTTATTCAATAAAACTGTTCTACGGTCGAGACCTGTTTCTCTTTGATGCAAATCATCATCGGATTCCATAACAATTTCAGAATCTTTTTTATATTCAGTATATTTTTTTCGTTTTAACTGTTCTTTTCTAAGCTTCATCAAACAATGATTTCTTGTAACAGTATATAACCACGACTTGAAATTAGAGACATCATGTTTTTTTAAATCCTCAAAAATCTTCTCAAAAATTTGCATAACAGAGTCCTTACTATCATCTACGTTTTTTAAATATTTTATAGAAACAAGAAAAACAAATTCAGTATATCTTATATATAATTCTCCCAGAATTTCTTTATCGAATTTTTTTTTATATAACAAAATTAACTTATTGTCATTTAGTCCAGAGATATTTTTTAATTTTTTCAAGATAATAAAATAAATTAATGCGAAAAAATATTTGTGTTTAAAATGAATTTATTACAAATTGAATGTAAAAAATACAAATTCTAAATGCAAATATAAAATTTTTTTCAAAAAAATATAAAAAAAATAAAAATTGTAAAAAAATTAATGATAATTATTACTGTCGGCGTGGCTGTTATTCATTCTTTTACATACCATTTTATTTCAAATCTTGTTATTGTAATTTCATTTATAGAAAAGGTCGCCTTGTTTAAAATATTCATTACGACACCAATTTTTTTTATTCATAAAGGTCAGTGAAAACACCGCTCAAGCGCAATTTTTATTTTTATTTTTATTTTTATTTATATTTATATCTTTGCAAAAATTTTTTTATTTAAATTTCATAAACTATGAAAAAGTTCAATTTAATTATTGTAGGACTACTTTTGCTGAGTTTGGCAAGAGGTCAAACAGTTTCTCCAGAACTTATAAGTTCTTGCGGAGATAGTTTTATTAATGCTGGATACCAGATAGACTGGTCGCTTGGAGAAACCGTTATAATAACGCACAGTGCTGGAGGATATGTACTTACACAAGGGTTTCATCAGACAAATT
>JAOZMB010000179.1 GCA_029934515.1 Bacteroidales bacterium | reverse complement strand
TTTTAGACGAAAACGGTAATTTCGTAGGTTTTGATGCTGTTATTGGAAATCCTCCATATATTAGTTTTCAATCAAATATTTTGTTTAAAAAAGAAATTGAACACTACACTAATAATTACGAATGTGTATATAAAATTTACGATACATTTGCATTATTTATAGAAAAAGCATTAGATTTAATAAAAACGGACAGATTTCTTACTTTTATTTGTCCAAGTGTTTTTCTAATGAATAATTCTTTTACTAAACTACGTAAATTTATAACAAATAAAGGAGGTATTATAAATATTGTTAATTGTGGCGATGGAGTTTTTAATAAAGCTGTTGTTCCTACAATAATTTTTACTTTTACAAACAAGAACACAAATAATTCTGTTAGAACATATTTAATTCAGAATAGGAAATTTATTTATCAACATGAAATTAAATATAAAACATTTAAAATAAATTCAGATAAAGGATTTAATTTATTATTGTCTTCAAAAAATGCAAAAATTCTCAACAAATTTGAGAAGTTACAGACATTAGATAATTTTTTAGAAATAAGAGAAGCTATAAAAACAGGAAACGATAAAAAATTTATAACCAAAAGAAAAGGAAAAAATTGTTATCCAGTTATTACAGGAAAAGAAATGAATAAATATTATACAAACCAAACAAGGTTTATAAAATTTGATAGAAAAAAATTAAGCCGACCAACAAAATTATCTTATTATCAACAATCTAAACTTTTCATCAGGCGTGTTGGTTCAGATATTCGTGCAACTTATGATGATACAAATTTACTTTCAACACACGTTTTGTATATTGGTTTATTAATATCAAATGAAATAGATTTAAAATATTTGCTGGCTTTACTAAACAGTAAATTAATTAATTGGATTTACAATATAAAATATCCTAAAAAAGGTAATATTTTTCCAGAGATAAGAATAGGAAATTTACGAACAATGCCTATTATGATAACTACTAATAATCAACAAAATTATATTATAAAGATAGTTAATAATATACTTGAAAATAAGAAAAATAAAAACACCGATACAATCAAACTTGAAACCCAACTTGATAAAATAGTTTACAAACTTTACGGATTATCTAAATCAGAGATTTCTGAAATAGAAAAATTCTATGAATGAAAATTATAAAGAATTGAAAAAATGCAATATTAGTTTAAAATTAGTTGTCTTTTATGCAACGAACAGAAAGACCATTATTATTTTATCTGTCTGAATTTTTTCAAATCAATAACTTTATATTGAGATTTTTCTTTTTCAAAAATTGCATTAATTAAAACAGTTTTATTATTTTTGAAGGCATCAGCTGCTAATTTTATTTGGTCTGAATTTAATTTTATAGAAATTCGAGATTTTACTTTTTTTATTTCACCTTCAACAATAATTATATTCTTGTTGCTATCAACATTCTTTGAATTTAATTGAATAATTTTTCCTAAAACATCATTTTCTGATATTTCTTTCATTTTTTCACGCACTGTTTTAGAAAAAGTGCTAAGATTACGAACTTTATTTCTATTTAATCCTTTCGCAATTGAGCTTTTATTTATATTTATACCTTTAAGAGATATTTCAATATCTGCATATTCTATTCCCGAGTATAATTTTTTTAATTTATTTGTTACATTAACACTAATCAAATTTCTATGTTTTAATAAAAAATCGTTATCTGGTTTAAAATTATTTTGTTCTATTATTTTTGTATTAATAAAATCAGTTATTTTGATTAAATTTTGATTAATTTCTGTTCCAGTTATTGCTTGTTCGAATAAAGTTCCTTCTTTTATTTCTTCTTTGTTTGGTAACTGAATTTTTGTTATTAGGCTACCAACATCATTTTTAAAGAATTTACAATAATTAATGTATCGTTCTGCTTCTTCTATATTATCAAAAAAATGAGGTTTTTTGATAACAGAAAAATTAGCAATTTCTTGAAGTAATGATTTTGATTTATTAATTAAAGTGTCAAAAAAAGAAATACTCGGTTTTCCATTTTTTATATTTTCATTGCTGATATGTAAAGATAATATTTGACGGTCTTCAATAACAATAGATGCGAGTTCGTCAATATCTTCTTTGTATATCTGCGCAATTATATTTAAATTTCTATAAATTTCTTTTTCATAATCAGAATTTTCAAACTTATTATATATATAAAGTTTGTATGTTTTTGAAAATTTCAAAATATCAGGTGGAACAAAAATATCATATTTTGATTTTGTTTCCAATTTTTTCCATTCACGAGCTATCAATAAATCATAAATGTTCGTATGTATAGTTTTTGTTGTCATTTTTATTATTAGTTCATTTGTTTGTCTATCCAGTCTATTATTGATTTTGCAAATTCTAAACCGTCTTTTGAAATATTAACTGTCAGACTACCATCATATCCTCCGTATAAATGTAATAATGAGTATGCTTCATTAAATTCTTTTAGTTTTTTCTTATTTATTTTGGCAAGATTTTGCTTATAAAAATCAACATTTACAGCTCTTTCTCTTTTACCTTTTTGTTTCGGCATAGCAATTCCTTTTTTTCTAAAAAAATCATTTAATGCTAATAATAAGCCAACATATGCTGTATGACATGCCATACGCACATATTTCGCATCATCATAAAACTTGCCGTCTTTTTTGGCTTTTGTTCGTAGGATTTCTTTTGCATTGTCAAGATATCTATATGCTTCTGTATATGTTTCCATTTTATTTTTGTCTGTTTAAGAACAATTTTTCTAAATTGCAAAATTAATAAAATTTTTATTGCTGTCAAATTTTTTGATTTAGTTTTTTTACGAAGCAAAAATAAATTTAATTAGTCTATTGTTAGAGCAAACGCATCAAAATATTTAAGTATTGAAAATCAAGGAATTACTATTTTTGTGTAATATTAACTTTATCAAATAACTATAATTTTGATAAAATTTTATTTAAATCTGAAAATCTAATTCACTTTATTATAAAAAAAATTATTAGTTCATTTGTTTGTCTATCCAGTCTATTATTGATTTTGCAAATTCTAAACCTGTTCTTGATGTATATACAGCAAGGTCTCCATCATAACCTCCAAATAAATGTAAATAATTATAGGCAGAGTTAAATTCTTTTAGTTTAGTTTTATTAATTTTTGCAAGATTTTTTTTGTAAAAATCAACATTTGTAGATTGTGTTCTTTTACCTTTTGGTCTTGGATATTTTATTCCTTTTTGTGTGAAATAATCATTCAAAGCTACAAGCAAACCACTATATGCTGTGTTACAAGCCATACGCACATATTTTACATCGTCATAAAATTTGCCGTCTTTTTTGGCTTTTGTTCGTAGAATTTCTTTTGCATTGTCAAGATATCTATATGCTTCTGTATATGTTTCCATTTTATTTTTGTCTATTTAATAAAATATTTTTCTAATTTGCAAAGTTAATAAAATTTTTATTGCTGTCAAATTTTTTTGTTTTTTTGAAAGATTTATTTTTGCTTCGCAAAAGTAAAATAAATCAGTCTGTTGTTTATTGATTTCGCAGTGAACGATATCGGAAAAATAAACTTTTTTGTTTTTTACATCACATTTCATTAACTTTAAACCGAAATTATAAATATGAAAATAAAAATAAATAGTCTTATAGGGTCTTTGAATAAGACATTCCGAAGAGAGCAAATCAATCGAGCAGATTTTGATAATTTCAAATCAGAATTAAAAAAACTTTTATCAAAAGTCGATGAGGAAGAGAACGAAGAGCATTTAAAATATCCCTTTCGTGATTTTCTTTTAAATACTTTTTTTTCTGATAATGAAATAAATACAAAAG
>JAOZMB010000083.1 GCA_029934515.1 Bacteroidales bacterium | reverse complement strand
GATATTGATACAATGGATAATCTTTGCCATTATTTTGTTGTCTTTTACTTTCTACTTCTCCTTTGTTCCAGATTAAATCGTCTATAAATTCAAAACCTTCTTCTTCAAATATTTTAATAAAATACGCTCCAAGTGGCAAACGACGTTTTCCCCAAGTTGCTTTTGATGTTAATTTATCATTATCAAAAATGTCTCCAACATTCCAAACCCAAACTCTATGATTTTCAAGCACTCTAAAACTTTCACGGATAATTTTTCGCATATCATCAAGATACAAATTTAGATTATCCCAAGTTGAATATTTCCGTGCATTATAATAAGGTGGCGAAGTAACCATTAATGAAATACTTTCGCTGTTCATTTGTTGTAAAGTTTCATAACAATCTCCCCAAACAACACGAATTGAATTATCATTTTTATCTATAAAATTATTTAATTTTTCGTTAAATTTTTCTGGTTTTGTTTTTTCTTGATAATTTTCTTTTATTATTTTTTCGTATTCATTACTAAAAAATCTAACAATTTCTTGATTTGATAAATTTTTATCATCGTATAATGATAATCTTTTTTCTAAAAGCTGTCTTTCTGTTTTTGATAGGTATTTTTGTAAATATATTTGATTGTGTTTCAACAAATAATTTATATCAATTTCGTATGTATTGATTATTCGCTCATTCTTTTTTTCGTCTTTTTGTTTATTTGGTTCACTTTGTAGGTTTATTTTATATTCTGTTTGAGGTTCGTTTGATATCCAAGTCATAACGTCATCTACATTATACCTATTAGCATTACCTACTTTTACAATAGGTAAACCTTCTTTTTTTAGTCTCCAAAAACTTGTTCGTGAAATATTAAGATGTTCTAATATTTCTTTTTCTTTTAATAATTTTGTTTTCATTTTTATTATATTTTGAAACGTTTTGAAATAATTTGAAACAAAATTTTAATATAAAAAATTATTTTAAGATATTTTTAAGACAGACACATCAAAATATTTAAGTACTGAAGAAAATCAAGAAATTACTATTTTGAAGATAATGATTTTAAAAACATAACATATTGTTGCGCTTTTGTGTTGTTTTCACAGACCTTTATGAATAAAAAAAATAGGTGCGGTGTAAAACAGTGCACAGGCGCACATTTTTCAAAGTTTCTTTTCCAATTCATTAATAATTTCACTTGCCTTTTTATATATATGTTCTGGTTTTTCGTTTTCGCCAACAGGAGCATACTGAGCATACTCACAAGTATCAAGCAAGGCAATTAAGCTGTTAATTATTTCTTGGTCAATATTTTTTTGTATTAGAATATCATTAATTTTTTCTCGCTGCAAATTACTTGCCTCTATCGACAGTTTATCTCCAATATATCCCCAAACTGCTGTTAGTATTTCTTTGTAGAACTCTGTTTTTTTCTTATTTTTTAAGTATGTTCCAGCTGTTTTTAATCTTTTTCGTGAAATTTTGCTTGCCTTTTTTGTTCTTACTTTTGTAATATCTGCGTTCTCTTTAATTCTTTTACGAAACAATATTATCAAAACAATAAATATTAAAAACGAAAGAACATAAAATAAATAAAATTTAAATGTTAAAGCAAAATTTTCACCTTTGCGAACAAAAATTGAATTTTTTTGTTTTATAAATTTTATATCTTTATTTATTATTTCAATCTCATTCTGAGATACATTGTTATTATTTTCACTGTTCCGTTCTGAATAGTTTTCACCTTCTTCTACATTAATAACAAACTCTTCAGATTTAAGTGTTATAAATTTTTTGCTTGTAATATCAAAATATGAAAATTCAACTGGTGCAATTTTATATTCACCTGGCTCTCTTGCAAGCAAAAAATATTCAATATTTTTGTATCCACTTGAACCAGAACTTGTGTTACTTATCCGCTCTGTTATTTTAGGTTCATATTGTTCAAAAGCTGGCGGTATATCAAGTTTTATATCATCGAGTAATTTTATATTTCCGTTACCTGATATTTTTATTTTTATATTTGTACCTTCATCTGTTTTAATATTATTTTTATCAATATTTGCTTCCATAACAAAATTTTGTCCTACGAGACCAGAGAAGTTATCTGGTCTATTCCCTGGCAAAGGTTTTACAGTAACAGTTTTTTTTGCACTTTTAAGTATTTTCTTAACATTTTCATATCTGTCAACTATTCTGCCAAAAAAATCACGTCCCTTTCCAACTTTCTCTCTTACATAAACTTCCACGCTTGCTGGTTCAATTGTAAGTTGTCCAGTTTTTTGAGGAAATAAAATGTTCTGTTTCAGCAAACCAACTTCAAAAACTTTACCACCAACATTTTCACGTTGCAAAGAAATTCTTGTAGGAATATCAATGTCTGGCGACAAAAAACCAGTATAAGAAGGAAATTTAACATCATCCAAACTTCTCAAACCTACACGTGTATATACTTTGATGGAAGCAATTATATGTTCGCCCTGATATACAGACGTTTTACTTAGATTTACTCTAATAAAAAGGTCGTTCGATGATATACCAGATTTTTTATCTTTCTCTGGCGGCGCACCTTTTACGACTTCAATATTCAATGAATTTGATTTATATCTTTTTCCATTTACGATGACGCTTGCAGGATTTATTGTAAACTTTCCTGTTCGTTTAGCTTGCAAATAATACGAAAATGTAGTTGTTGTGCTTTGTGTTGTGCGTCCATTTCCCATAGAAATACTCTGACTTGTGGACGAGTTTGGTCCCGAAATAATTTTAAAATTTGGAAACCCAGAAGCTCGAAAACCACTTGCCTGAGCATTTACCGTAAAATCAAGTTGAAATGTTTTACCTTTCTCTACAATTTTTTCAGAAGAAGCAGTAAACTTCACCTGAGCATAAATGTATATTGTTGACAATATAAATATTGTAAAAACTAATGTTTTTTTCATTTTTTTATTTAAATTAAATAATATAATTTTACAGTTATGTTATAACAACACAACTGTATTAAACAAATAATAATGTTTTAATCTTTTTTTGTTTTTAATGAATACCAGTCAATTTTTCGGGATACCAACATTGTCGCAGCAAGCACAACAAACAAACCTATACTTCCTATCAAAAGAGCAAAATCCTGCAACTGAATTATAATATAAATAAATCCGTATAAAATAATAAGCAGTAAAGCAGTAAATAATGTAAGTTTATTTGATTTAAAAATACCCTTAATGTACATAACTATCAGTGAAATAATAGAAATACTTGCTATCAAATAAGCATACATAAAGTTCAGATGTTCCGAAATTGAAATAAGTAACACGAAAAAAATAGACAACGCAAGTCCTGTAAGTAAATATTGTATAGGATGTATTCTAATTTTATTTATTGTTTGAACGAAGAAAAAAGTCATAAATGTAAGTATAATAAAAAGCACTGCATATTTAACGGCACGTGTATTTTTATGATATTCATCTATATCGACCAGTAATTTTACACCAAAACTTGATGTTATTATATCTGTTCGTTCGTCAATGAATTTTTGCGGAAATGTTCTATTAAGATGGAAAACTTTCCATTCTGCATTGAAACCTTTTTCTGATATATTACGTTTATCTGGCAGGAATGCTCCAAAAAAACTTGGATTTGGATTTATTGATGATATATTTACGGTTGTCTTTTTGCCTGCTGGAATAAAATTTATACTTGAGCTTCCGTTAAATTTTAAATCAAAAGAAAAATTCAATTTCGTACTGTCATTTTTATCAATAACAATTTTTGCTGTCATTCCTGAATTTGTAATATCGTTTGTTTCTATTCCAGGGTCAAAATTTATTTTATTTTCGTTAAGTTCCAACATTACGTTTTCGCTAATTCCACGTAAATCAGAAAGTCCCACTGAAATAAATGATTTCTCAAGCATTGGACGGTTTGAACCGATATTTAAATCTGTAAAATCAAGGCGATTAAAAGAACCTTCAATTTTTAAATCAGCACTGTAAACCATTACATTATATATACCTCTGTTCCTAATTTCAGGCAATAAATTACCAGTAATTTTAAGCTCTTCGGGTAAAAAATGAACATAACGATTTATATAATTTTTTTCGTAATTACCAGAATTGTCATACACATATTTTTCTTCGCTAAATGGAACTGTTAAAATAGGTCCAGTTATTGTTTGAGCGTTTCCCCATGTTGAACCGACTTCTCTTTCCACTTCAAATTTACGGACTTCTCTTTCTGATATTAAACTCTTAATATAACTTAACGGAATTAACATTATTAATATTAAAAATCCGATTGTAAATAACCGTAAAGTAACCGAATGTTTTACCCAGTTTGAAAATTTATCTATATTTGATGGTTGTTGTTCATTCATTTTATTAATTATTTTATTAATTTATAAAATTTATTGTTAGTTTGAAAATTATTTGCAACTATGGGATTATTAAAAAGTAATATTCTGATTTGTTTTTTATTAAAATACTTTATTAGTATGTGTAAACCAATTCGTAATTCATAATTTATAATTCGTAATTTCTTATATAAGATTATTTAGTCCCCAAAAAATCCATATTGCGTATAAATAAAATCTTAAATAACGAGTTAAACCGAATAATATATATTGTTTATACGGATATCCAACAATTCCAGCTGTTGTACTGATTGTTGCGTATGGCAATGGAAATAAAGCAGCCATAACAATAACAATTCCTCCCCACCTTTTTATCATGTCGAAATTTTTAGAATATTTTTTTTCTATATAATTGTTTACTTTCGGAAATCTACCAATAATTTCGCCGATATGATATGCAATAATTCCTCCAAAATAAGAAACCGTAGCAAGAAATGTTACATTCAAATAAGGATATTCGCTTGGTCGAGATTTAGCCCAAACAATAAAAAAATCTGGCGGTATCCAACCAAGAAAAGATTCCGAAATAAGAAAAATAAGTAAAACAATCTCAGCTCTTAACGAACTAATAATATTCTCAATAACTAATTTAAAATCAATACCAGAAGCAATAAATATTTTATTTGTAATAATAATAACAGCTATTATTGAAACAAGTATTAATATAAGTTTCAAAAAACTTTTAAAAAAAAAATTATAAAGTCCAGAACGTTTATAGTAAGCATTATACAACTTAATTTTTTTTAATATTCCCTTTCTTTTTTTTTTCATATTTCTTATTTGTTTTGAATGTTGTGCAAATATACTCATTTGTATAAAATGAGTACAAATTAAATAAAAATTATTTTTTTAATAAAAAAATATTATATTTTTATTAATTTAATTAAATTTGTGGTTTGAAATTTAATTAAATAATTAAGTTATAATATATTTATTTAATTGAATATCAATATAATAAAAAAATATTATTTGTAGATTAATATTATACAACTTTGATTATTTTAACTATTTTCGATAATATAAATAATTTTTAAAATTTACAAAATAATAAATCATAACTAAAAAATCATATAAATTTTATGTCGAAGAAGAACTATAAATATGGTGACCCTTATAAATTTAAAAGTTTGAAGGTGTATTCATCATCAGAGTGGATGGCAAATTCAACAAAAAAATATAGACGTGTCTTTGAGAAAGAAGAAGTAACATACTTGCGCGCACAATTTTCGTTCTATAATAAATTGTTTGATGAAGAAGATTGGCAGTCAAATATAACATTGAAGGCTTTTGATGCTGGAGTGAGTCCCAGAAAAGAAATTTGTAGTTTAGGAAGTGACCATACTATATCAAAGAGCAAAAATATAGTTCATATTTACGAAAGCTGGGGTGTTGATAAACCAGGTGGATTTTGGGACTCTGGTAAATATGTCTGTGAAGCTTATATTGATGAAAAATATGTAGGTTCACAAGTTTTTTATATACAAAATATTGGTATTGTAAGTAATGAGAATAATCCTTATTTTGATATTGTTTCACTAAAATTATTTGAAGGGCCACACGATGGCTGGAAAGAAAAGGAACGTACTTATCTTACACAATTCAATAAAGAAAGTACAAGGTATGTTTGGATGGAATTAAAAATAAACAACAAGACGAACAAAGATTGGACATTTGAATATTTTATTAATTTTTATGACAATGCTGGACAGCCTAAGGCACAGATGGCTAACCTGAAATTTATTCAAAAAGGCAGTAAGGGTAATATTACAACTTTTGAGAGAGGCTGGGGAAATAAAGAACCTGGTTCATGGCAGAACAACCAATATTCAATAGAAATAGTTTTTATGGATACTCTTATAGTTTCGGCTGCGTTCTCCACTGGCGAAACAGAAACCGAAGGACTTGTGAATATATCTAAAAGTGGTCGCATGTCTGCTATTCAACACGAAATCGAAGAAGATGTTGATGACAATGCAAGTCTCGAAGAAGTTATTGCTAAACTTGACAACCTAATTGGACTTGAAACGATAAAACAAAAAATAAAAGACCATGTAAATTATCTCGATTTTCTGAGACTGAGAAAAAGTAAAGGTTTTGAAGAAACAGAAGGTATTCAATTACATAGTGTATTTACAGGAAATCCTGGAACAGGAAAAACTACTGTTGTAAAATTGCTTGGCAAAATATATCAGAAAAAAGGATTATTAAGCAAAGGACATGTTTACGAAGTTGATAGAACAGACCTTGTTGGTGAGTTCATCGGACAAACAGCACCGAAAGTAAAAGAAGCTATTGAAGAAGCAAGAGGCGGAATTTTGTTTATTGACGAGGCTTATATGCTTGTCAGGTCGGCTGATGACAAAAAAGATTTCGGTAAAGAAGTAATTGAAGTAATTGTTAAAGAAATATCTGACGGAGAAGGCGATATTGCAATTATGATGGCTGGTTACCCAAAAGAAACAATGTTTATGATAAATTCAAATCCCGGATTAAAATCTCGAATAAAATATTTCTTTAATTTCGATGATTATACACCAAAGGAACTTTTACAAATAGCATTGTATGCCTCACAAAAACGAGCAGTAATATTAACCGATGAAGGCAGAGAACTAATAAAAAAAATATTAACAGAATCGTATCGTAACAGAGACAATACATTTGGAAACGCGCGTTATGCCTATTCGTTAATCGATGAAGGAAAAATGAATATGGGACTGAGAGTTATGCAAAAAGAAAACGTAAATGAACTATCAATGGATGAGTTGTCAACAATAACAAAAGAAGATGTTGAAAATATTGAAATTATAAAAGGTCAAAAGAAAATCGACATTCCTGTAGACGAACAAATGCTTTCAGAGGTTTTGCATGAACTAAATTCATTAATAGGACTTGACAAAATAAAAAGTGAAATAAATGAACTTATAAAACTTATAAAATATTATAGAGAAACAGGAAAAGATGTTCTTAATAGATTTTCTTTACATGCCGTTTTTACGGGTAACCCTGGAACAGGAAAAACAACTATTGCACGTATTTTTGGAAACCTTTATAAATCGCTTGGCTTGTTAGAACGTGGACATTTTGTAGAAACTGGCAAAGAAGGACTCGTCGCTGGATACATAGGACAAACATCAATAAAAACGAAAGAAAAAATTGATGAAGCAATGGGCGGTGTTCTTTTTATTGATGAAGCTTATTCATTATCAGGAGGACAGAACAGTTATGGTAACGAAGCAATAGAAATTATACTAAAAAATATGGAGGACTGCAGAGGGAAGTTTGCAGTTATTGTTGCTGGATATCCAGAAAATATGGAAACATTTTTGAGAATGAACCCTGGTCTGAAATCAAGGTTCGACAAAACACTTTACTTTAAAGACTATAATCCAGAAATATTATATGATATAACAAAATCTATGATTGCTATGGAAGAACTAAATCCAGACAAAGAAGCCGAAGAACATTTGAAAAAATATATAACAGAGTTGTACAAAAAAAGAGATAAATATTTCGGAAATGCACGTACAATGAGAAAACTTGCCGAAGAATCAATAAGAAAACAAAATCTGAGAATGGCTTCTATGAAGAAATCTGAACGAACAAAAAAAATAATTACAACACTTACTCTCAAAGATATTAAAGATATTAATGTCGAAGAGGAAATAAATAAAACAATAAAACTTGGATTCTAATAGAAATTCAATAAATAAAACTGTCGGTGTTACTTTGAAATCTCACCGACAGTAATTTATTTAGCGTCTAACAAGCTCTTGAATTTTACTTCTTTAAAATTATATTCTTTTATTTTCCCTGATTTTGTTTTAATTATCAGCTGTCCTAATTTGTTTGTTTTTAATATTCTGCCTTCAAATATTCCTTTTTTGTCTTCGAATAATAAATTTTCGTTTATTCCATATAAATATTTATGGTATTCTTTATCTAATTTATCTATTTTTTTTGTCTTTAAATACTCATATTTCTCAACGATTTTATTAATCAAAGAATTTAATAGATTATATATTTCAAAATCAGTTGAAGTTATTTGAGATAAAGAAATTGGATTTGGTAATGTGTCTGGAAATTTTTTTTGATTAATATTTAAACCAATTCCTACAATTGTAGAGTTTATTTTATTTCCCGACAAAGAATTTTCGATTAAAATACCACCGATTTTTTTGTTTCCGAAATAAATATCATTTGTCCATTTTATTTTAAAAGTTCCTATAATATTATTTAGCACTTCAACAACAGCAATTGATATAAATTTTGAAATATAAAATTGTCTATTTATAGGAATAAAATTAGGATAAAAAATTATGCTAAACAATAAATTTTTACCTTTTTCACTTTTCCAAATATTCCCTCTTTGTCCTCTTCCAGCGGTTTGTTTTTCGGCAACAATACAAGTGTATTCAGCTTGTTTACAAGTTTTTAATAATTTTTTGGCAAAATTATTAGTAGAACATGTCGATTCAAGTTTAATAATATTATATGTTTTATTTTTCTGTTGTTTAATATTTTTATCTTTGTCTTGCATTTATCTTTTATATGTTTTGTTCACAATCATGTTCTAAACATTTATAATTTTTATGAAAAGAAAAAAAATAGTACTAAGTAAATTACGAATTGGTTTACACCAGATAATAAGTATTTTACAAAAAACAAATCATGAAGTTATTTTTTTACCATTACTAACTTAGTTAGTACCATCCTATAAATTCTATCAAGCTACTTTAATATTTAAATCTTATCCTCAAAATCTTAAATTTTTAACAAGGAAGTTTCCAATTCCTAATTCTTTAACATTGTTTCACTACTCACGATGTCAATATTTGCAGACTTAACAGCTTCAGCAATAACTTTAGCTTGTGCATTTGCTATGTCTTTATAAATACTTATTTGTGCAATTTCAACATCTTTATCTTTTTGCAGTTAGTTTTTCCATTATAATTTTAGCTTCAGCGAGTCCTTTTTTTTCCACGATTTTTACTTCCGATTCTCCGACATTTAAATGAGCTTTTGCTTTTGCCGAGTCTTTTGCCGCCTGAGCTTCTGCGAGTTTTTTTATTGCTTCTGCTTCTTTGCCTGCTGCCGTAAATTTTGCTTCTGCTTCAATAATTTTTTCTTTAGAATTAAACTCGGCTGCAACTTTTTGTGCTTCTCCATCTATTTCTGTTGATTTAAGGTTTGATTCTGAACTTTTAATTTGTTTAACAAGAGCTTGCTCTACAATCATTTCCGCATTTGTTATTGCTACACGTTTTTGACGGTCTGCATTTGCAAATGCTTCTGTATCTTTAATTTTTTCCTGTTCTACGACTACATCTTTTTCAACTTTTACACGGTCTCTTATAATTTCTTGTATTTTTGCTTTTTCAAGTTCTACGGATTTATTTTTTCGCGGTCTGTTATTTGCAGAGAACGGTCTTTATCAACTTTTTCTTTTTCTACTGCATTTGTACGTTCCTTGTTCCAAGTTGCAACTATTACTGCTATTGGCGTTGAAACAGCTTTTGCAATAAATAAACTTATAAAAAATTAATGCAACAAAAAAATTAAGGAAATAATAACAGATGTATTTTGTAAATAATAATTAACAGTTAATGAAATAAACCACAATGGTATAGCAATAAAACTCAAGAGAAGCATTAATGGAACTTTTCCAACATTAAAAAAAGCTAAAGACTGTATTACAAATATAAGTAAAATTGTTGGAATTATGTTTATTGTTGAAAACGAAACTTCAAAGATTTCTCTCATAATTTATTTATTTCAAAATTGCCAAAGTTAAATAAAATAATTGAGAATTATCAAATATAATATAACCTTGGCAAATGTTAACAATATTTTTCCGAGTTTGTATAATAATAATTTTTTTTATTTTACAATAATTATTTTTTCGGAAACAACATTGTTTGCTGTAATTATTTTCACAAAATAATTACCTGTTGAATATTCTAAATCATAACTGTATTTTCCATCGCTTGATATTATTTTGCTAAATAATTTTTGTCCTATAACATTATAAATTTCTATTGTCGATACCCCTTTTGTATTTTCTGCCGAGATAAATAATTTTTGTCCATGCGAATATATTTCTATATTTTCATTTGAATAATTATTATTTGGTTCGTCAATGCTTAGATGTGAGTCGAACAAGAGTTCAAATCGTTCTGCATCATCGCTTGCCGTCCAGTCAAATTCATAAGTAGAGACTTCTTTTAAATTAATAATATCCGTTGTAACCAAATCTTTTAAATAAATATCGTATTCATTTCCAATTGTTATTTCATTAACTTGGATTGTATAAATTCCATCAAAAGCAGATTCAAAATTCAGCGGAATTGTTGTTGTTACATCATTTTCAGGAGCATTTAATACATTTATGGCAAGATAAGAACCATCACTGCCAACCGTGTAAAGTTGCGGTACTTCCATATCAACAGCCAAAAATTTGAAAGCATCTAAGCCAGAATTAAATTCCAGATTTGCAGAATTATCAAAACGTAAAAGACTCTGGTCGTTATATCCGTTTCCAGCGACATTTAATTTAAGAGCATTATCAAATGTTTTAAGCGGATTTATTTTCAACAATCCAGGAATATCATGTACCTGATTGTCTGGTATTAGATTGAATGTTACATTAGTTGCCTCTGGTGTTGCCTTTACAAAAAAACCAGTTAATGCAGATACATATTGGTCTTTTTCGTTTAAAGTGGCTCCTCCTTTTTGATAAATTGAATAATTATTAGTTTCTGTATTATAAACATAAACTGTTGGTTCGACTCCCGAAAATTCAATAGTTTCCCAATCAATTGTCGCTATGTACGGATTGCCAACAAGGTTCCAGCCCGCTTCGTTTATTGACAAACTTCCTGTGTTTGAAATTCCAATACTTTGATTGCCATAATTCAATTCACCTGTAAATTCTATTGTACTGTTTGTCGGAAATTCAACACTATAAGCTTGCATAACAGAAAGCTCTTGTTGTGTTGGAAATATTTGCCAATTTGCTTGTTCTTCTTCCCAAAAAAAGAGGTCTGCTTCATCAAAAAGTTCTGAGTTTACATTATCAACTGGCGGAGTTAATAGTTGGTCAAGCTCCGCTTCGAATATCTGTTCTACTATAACTTCTCCGATAATTGCACCTTCTGGATTAAAATCAACAAGCGATGCTCCTTCTTCTGCAAATACCAAAGGTTTACCAACTACTTCTACGTTTACCGTACCTCCTTCTTGAATCGTAACCGATGAGTTTTCGTTCATCATCAAATACGCAGAAGTATTGTTCTCTGGCAATTCAAAAAAGTTTAGTTGTCCTGTTTCACCAATTACAAAATTCGGTTCTCCATTTGTTCTGCTTTTTTCAACATTCTGTTCGATAATAACATTTCCTGTCCTTAAAGAAGCATAAGATTTATTTTTTTGTGAATTATTACTTAGTATAAGCGTTCCGTCCAGAATCTCTACAATTGGAACTTCAACAATACCCGGAACTTCACCTTTTTCAACGTTTTGTTCAATAATAACATTTCCTCCAGAAATTAGCATTTTTCCTTCTCCTCCTTTTTCTACGTTCTGTTCGATAATAACATTTCCTCCAGAAATTCTCATTTTTCCTCCTTCACCTTTTTCTACATTTTGTTCGATAATAACATTACCACCTCCTTCGATTGTAAGTACAGCATCTCCTTTTGTTTTTTCTACATTTTGTTCGATAATAACATTACCGCCGTTTCCTACATAAAGACTCTGTGGTTCGTCTTTTGAAATTTTTTCTACATTTTGTTCAATAATAACATTACCACCATCTTTTATATACATAAATGCTTCTGAGTTCGAACCATCAGGATTTGTTTCAGAAACAAATATTGTTTTTCCTTCACGAACAGTTAAACTTGCTGAATTTGTCTTACTTTTTTCTACATTCTGTTCTATAATGACATTACCACCACTTCCTATTTTTAGTCCTATTGTATTTCCTTTTTCTACATTTTGTTCGATAATAACATTACCACCCGAACCAACACGAAGAGTTGTTTCTCCTTTTGAATTTGAATATTTGTCGGCACCGTTAATTACTGTTAATTGTCCGTTGACAAATAAATTTCCCTGTGTTCCTTCTGCATCTTCTTCGATATTCAGATATGCTGTTTGTTCCATATAAAGTGAACCACAATAAGCATCATAACCAATTATTGAAGCCGTACTGTTCGATATTACAACAGAATCAGCATCTGTTGGTACCAAAGGCGGCAACCAATCATTTGCATCGTTCCATTCAAGAACCGTATTATTCGATTGTATAAAAAAACCAGATGATACCGTAAGCTCATCATCAGCATAACATGTACCTTTATAAACAGTCCATTTAAGTAAATTATCTCCAATATTAAGACCATTAACAATTGTAACAGCCGAGAGAGAAGATTCAAAATAAATACCTGTCTCTTCGCTTGTCCAAATTCCATAAGAAGGTGATATTGGTTCTTCCGCTTCTATGTCTGCTGTTGTTATTGGGTTCCCTTGGTCTGGTGTATAAACCCAAATATCTTCGCCTGCATTTGCATTAACCGAATTGTTAATTACAGTTATTTCTGTTGCAAGTGAACAATCAATATTTGTTGTTGTCCACACAAAAATACTTTCGTTCTCTGGTAAACCTGTTGCCTGTGTAATAAAATTGCTTGGATTTTCTATAATAATATTATCATCATAAACAGACCATTCTCCTGTTCCTATTATCGGATTATTTGCTTCGAGAGAAAGTTGTTCTTGGCAAATTTCATTTTCTTCTGGCGTTGGCGAATATATTTTTGCACTATCAGGTAAATTATTTGTAATTATAACTTGTGCCGAACTTTCACAATCGTTTCTAATAACATTCCAAACAAATATATTTTGTCCTTGTTCCAGACCCAACACCTGTGAATTATATAATGTATTGTCAAGAATAAAATATTCTCCAGCCGTTTCCCAGTATCCGTTTCCAGGAGCAGGGTCTTCGCCGTTGAGAATATAATTTGCAAAACAACCAGCTTCATCATCACCAGCATTTATAGTAAATGAATTATTCCAAACTTCGACATCGCTCTCTTCAATACAATTTTCAAGTTCAACAGTCCATCGAAAAATGTTTATTCCAAGTTGTATATTTGTAACAAAAGAACTATTCAATAATGAATTTTCAATAATTCCTGTTCCAGATAAAACTATCCAATGACCAACTCCCTGAGAAGAAACCTCTGCTTCAAGTTGTGTATTATCAATACAAATATTTTGTAAACCTCCAGCATTTGCTGTTACTTCATTATTTATTATTATAATATTATCTTCTGAGGTACAGTCTTCGTTTATTATTTCCCATTTAATTATATTATTTCCATTTGCCAAATTTGTAACTTCTGTTTGATAACTTGTTGCATCTGTAAATATAGCGGAATTATTTGCTATCCATTCTCCGTTCCCGAATACAGGATTATTTGCTTGTAAAAATGCTGTCGGTTCACAAATTATTCTATCACTTATCAATGGTAATTCAATTATTGCTTCATCAGGCAAATTATTTGTAATTGTAACCTGAGCCGAGTTTGTACATTCATCTTTTGTAACAGTCCATTCAAAAATATTTTCACCCTGAGAAAGGTTTTCAACAGTAGTATTGTTTATTGAATTATTTAAGAAATCTCCATTGCCTTCAATAATATACCAATTGCCTGTTCCTGGCGTTGGCAAATCACCATGTAATTCATAACTGTTAAAACAACCATCAGAATCTTCACCTGCGCTTAAATCAAAATTATTATTCTTAGCATAAATAGTTATTGCATCAGAACATTCTCCGCGCATTAACGACCATGTTAATTCAATCTCTGTTTCTTTTGGTATATCTGTAACTGTTGTGTTATATAAAGAAGGAGTTGTAATTATTCCTTCATCACTTGTTTTAGTCCACAATCCGATTGTTCCTTCCTGTGGCAAGTTTCCATCAAGTGTTACTGTTCCGTTGCATGTTGTTTGATCTGTTGCTGTTGCTATTACTTTATTATTTATAATGTCCATTTCAGCATAATCACTGCAAATATCATTTTGAACAGTCCACCTAAAACGATTTAATCCTTCGCTTAACTGGTTTACCGAAGAATTATGGTATAATGAATTATTAATTACTGCATTGCCCTCTGTTTGTATCCAATATCCAAATGTACCCTGAAATGGTTCATTCGCATACAAATGATGAAATGTATCACAAATTTCCAGGTTATCTCCTGTCGTAGCTGTTACTTCTTTGTTAATAATTATTATATTATCAATTGTTTGACAAAAATCTTCTCCAGTTATAATCCATTGAATTTCATTTTGTCCGTGTTGTAAATTAATAACGTCTGTTATATAATTTGTTTTATTTGTAAATAGACTCGGTGCCGTCGAATTAATTTCCCAACTCCCTGTTCCAATAACTGGATTGTTTGCTGTTAGCGAAACAGAGTCTTTGCAAACTTCTCTATTTTCAGT
>JAOZMB010000178.1 GCA_029934515.1 Bacteroidales bacterium | reverse complement strand
ATAACCTTTCTTTTTTTGTATACAAATTTATTTGTTATTTTGGCGAAGATATTGACTTTTAAATAAGTATAAAAACTCTATCATTTACAAAGAATTAATATAAATCAAAAGTCATTCATCAAAAATAATAAAATTATAACAAAAATAAATTAATTTGTTTTTTACACTTATTTATCAAAATAATATAAAGTAACAACTTGATTATCAGGTATAACAGATAACTATATATTTATATATTTAACAAAATGATATGAATATTTTGTTATGCTCTTTTTTCATATATAAAAAATAAAAATAAAAATAAAATTTGTTATCTATACTTGCTTACAAATTTTCACGATAATATTATCAGTATAATAAACTTTATTAATTAATAATTATGAGAGAATTAAAAATATCAAAAGACATAATAATTAGATATCATATTTTTAATGAATTGAATAAGAGTCATCCTTTTGTAATGAATAAAGAAGAAATAGATAATAATGTTTACAAATATATTACCAATTTTGTCAATCCAGAAAGTAGCAAAACAAATATCATTTCTTCTAACAGAACTCAATTTGATATTGATAATAAGATAAATTACGAAGCTATTATTAACTTACATCGTATAAATGATATCAGAAGAATAAATAAATTTATGGAAAATATAAACACAAAACTTTTGAATGGAGGCAAATTTATATGTTGTGCTGAAACAAAAAACTTAAGAAAAGAACGTATTTTGAAAAAATTTATAAGACCTTTTAATTATATTTATTATATACTTGATTTCATTTTTAAAAGGATATTTCCGAAACTTCCTATTACAAAAAAAATATATTTCTTTTTGACACAAGGCAGAAACCGTGTTTTGTCGAAAACAGAGGTATTAGGAAGAATATATAGTTGTGGTTTTGAAATTATATCTGAAAAAAAAATTGGTTCTTTTTATTATTTTATCACAAAAAAAATTAAAGACCCTGTTTTTGATAATTCTCCAACCTATGGTCCTTTTATTAAATTAAAAAGAATTGGAAAAGATAATAAACTTATAAAAGTATATAAACTTAGGACAATGCATCCATATTCAGAGTATATTCAGGATTATGTTTACAAAAGAAATAATCT
This sequence comes from Bacteroidales bacterium, assembly GCA_029934515.1. Classification (GTDB taxonomy): domain Bacteria; phylum Bacteroidota; class Bacteroidia; order Bacteroidales; family JAADGE01; genus JAOZMB01. The sequence continues at coordinate 2,723 of JAOZMB010000178.1, read as the reverse complement.
TGACAAAGGAGGCAAATTTAAAGATGATTTCCGCATTTCAACAATTGGAAAAATTTTCAGGAAGTTGTGGATTGATGAATTACCTATGTTTATTAATGTTTTTAAGGGCGAGATGAAAATTGTTGGTGTACGTCCCCTTAGTGAACATTATTTTAACTTATATCCAGAAACGCTCAGGACTATGCGTACAAAATATAAACCTGGCTTAATACCTCCTTTTTATGTTGATATGCCAGACACACTTGATGATATTATAGCCTCAGAATTAAAATACCTTTCATCTTATAAAAGATCTCCGTTTAAAACAGATTTATCATATTTTGTACGTGCTTTGTACAATATAATTATAAAAAGAAAACGAAGCAAATAATAGACAAATTTTATAGTTTGTATGTATTAATTTTTTTGTCATTTAATTTGGAAAATTTATTATCAATAAGTAATAAATTTTCCAAATACTACGATTTACGATTTTTTATCTTCTATAAGATTAAAATTATTTAAAATATTAACAAAATCGAAAAAATTATTCTCAAAAGTACTCTCTTCTACATCATATTTATTAGTAATATATTTCTTTATTTCGTCTTTTTTTTTATCTTCTTTCAACATAGATAAAATTTCTTTTCCTGTTTCATTTAATGAATAAGAATCACCTGAACCTGCATCAAAAACAAAACCAGATTCGCTAATTGCTACATTTTTTTTAATTTTCATTTTTCTTTTGATTGTTTAAATTAATATAAATTTTGCAGTTACGCTATCATATTGAATTACAAAATCATACACAATAATTAATAATTTTATTCTAATTGTATATGTCTTATTTTTCATTTAATATTAACGTTGCATAAGCTGAAATTCCTTCTTCTCTACCTTCAAAACCAAGCATCTCTGTTGTTGTTGCTTTTACAGAGATTTTATTTTCGTGAATATTCATTGTTTTGGCAAGTGTTCTTTTCATTTCTGGAATATAATTTTTTATTTTTGGTCTTTGTAGAACTATTGTTGTATCAATATTTCCTATTTTGTATCCACTATCGTAAATCATTTTTACTGTCCTTCTCAAAAGTATTTTGCTATCTATGTTCTTAAAATCGTTTGAGGTATCAGGAAAATGGAATCCTATGTCTCTCATATTTGCAGCTCCAAACATTGCATCACATATTGCATGAATAAGAACATCACCATCAGAATGTCCCACACTTCCTTTATCATGAATTATTTTCACACCACCGATATATAATTCCTCATTTATTTTAAGTTTATGAACATCATAGCCAAAACCTATTCTTATACTCATAATTTTAATTTCTTTTTAATATCTTCTGGAATTGCGTCTTTGTGTAACATTATATCCATTGTTTGCATAAGTATAAAAGCTTTCGAGGCATAAAAGTATCCATTATATTTTTGGTTTGTTCCCCATGAATTTTTAACGATATAATATTTTGTTCCTTTTTGGTCGTGTGCAATACCTATTATGTGCATTCCATGGTCGTCAGTTGTAGAATAATTATCAAAAGCTTCTTGTCTTATTTCTTTTGTTATTTTTTTTTCTTTTCCTGGTTTGTCAAGTTTATAAAGTTCATTTTCTTTATCTTTTGATGACATTTTTTCCCATTTTGACTGTTCCAATCCGCTCATATTTTCAATATCTGCTTCTGGAATAACAGCAACACCTTTCGAATATTTAAAACCTTTATGACTAACATCAGCTCCCCATGCAATTGTGTATCCTTTTTTAAGAGCAAAATCCATAGTTCTTTCAAGCTCGTCAAGTTTAATATTATAAACCATATCGTAAAGCCAATTATCTGGAACTTCAAGAATAAATTTTGAATAATAAGGGTGATGCGTAAATGAAGATAATTCTATGTAATCATCTGGATTTAAACCAACAACTTTATCGGCAAACGTTTTAGGAGTGTATTTTTTTCCTTTGTATGTAAAACTTTCTGGATATGCTCCGAGATAGCTCTCAAGAATAGAAGTAAATGCTTTTTTCCATACTGGCGATAATTTTTTATTTTTGTTTTTAATTATTGCATCGACATAATTTTTAAGTATGTTATCTATTTCGCCGTGAACATGTTTCTCTGTTCCATAGTTGAGTCCTTTATATGCTTCTTCTGGGACAAGACCATATTTTTTCATAACATAAGGAATATCATGAAATGCGCCTCCTCCACCGAAGTTCAGATGTCCGTGCATTCTTACATAGAATTCTGCTTTATCTGTATAACATCTATTAACAACAAACATTTCAGAAAGGTTTACGTTTCCTTTTCCTGTTCTAATCATCTCCGATTCCATAAAAGAAAGGCTCGAAAAACTCCAACACGTTCCAGAACGATATTGATTTTCTACTTCTGTTGTAGATAATCTAAAATCTTCTTTAAACACATAACCTTCTTCTGTAGTATTTCGTTTTTGTGCATGTGTGTTTTGTATCAAAAACGTTGGAAGGACAATTAATAATGTAATAAAAATCTGTTTCATAATTATTATTTTAATAAAAAAATTGTAAAATTGATGTGCAAAGATAATAATTTTTCTATAAAATAATAGAATTATTAAATTTTATTATTTTATTTGTAATACAAATTGGACTTGATTGGTTTTGTTTTATCTAAAAATATTAAAATATATATGTTAATATTTTTCTTGTTTCCAGTCATCTATTTCTTTTTTATCAGTATTAAAATTTATTCCAATCAAAT
>JAOZMB010000177.1 GCA_029934515.1 Bacteroidales bacterium | reverse complement strand
GATAATAAGTATTTTACAAAAAACAAATCAAAAAGTTATTTTTTAACGATTACTAATCAAAAAAAACTATGTGTGGAGTAGTATCAATAGTATATGAAAATGATAATAAAAATCTCGGTATCGAAGCATCATTTTTGTTAAAAAAATTAGAATATCGAGGTTATGACAGTACAGGCGCTTCATTTTTTCATAAGTCTGGAGATATAATTTTAATGAAAAAAGTAGGTGCGCCTTCGGTTGTAACAGAAGAGCTTGAGATAGGTAAACGTTCTGGAAATAAATTTATCGGGCAAGTACGATGGGCAACATACGGCTCGGTAACCGACGAGAACGCACAACCTCATGAAGTTAAATGTAAAGCTCATCTCGTTGGCGCTCATAACGGCAATATCTCGAACACAGATAAATTAAAAAAATATTTATCCGAAAACGGACATAATATTGTTTCTGATAACGATGGTGAAATGCTTGTTCATGTTATTGAACATTATTTTAGTAAAATTACAGAAAATAAAGAACAACTCACAAACGAAGATAAAATAAAATATTTTAAAGATGCAATTCGTCTGTCCGAGAAGCGAGTGATAGGCTCGTATGCAGCCTGCGTATCTATGCCAGATATTCCCGGTGTTTTTGCAATTAAATCTGGGTCTTCGCTTTATGCTGGAAAAGGTAGAGACGCTGGTGGTGATTTTATTGTTGTAAGTTCGGATTTGACTTCTGTTTTGTCTAAAACAAGGTTCTTAATACCGTTCTCAGAAGGCGAAGCAATTTATTTTACTCATGATGATTTTAAGGTATTTTCAGTAAAAACGGATACAGAATATAAACCAGAACTAAAACGTTCCAGATTAAATATTTCTGATATCGCATTACAACCACGTTTTAATTATTTCATGGAGCAGGAAATTGCAAGCTCATCTATGAACATTCATAAACTGACAAATTATTATCTGCTTAAAGAACACGAAAACCAATATCAAGAAATTTTTGAAAATCAATATAAAGAATGCAGAGCTTTATTGTACGAACTTGTAAAATTATATGATATTTTTGACAGTAAAGAGTTCAAGCTTGCTTTTGAAAAAATTATTTCAAACAAAAGCTTTGAAGACGTTTACGAAAAAGTAATTGCTTTAAAAATCGAAATGTTCAAAGATGCAAAGTCAATTGGTTTCACATCGGAAGATACAACTTTGCTTAACGAACTTCTTGGTTTCGGAGAAATATATTTTATGAAATTATTTGTTCTTGATTTGATAATAACATGGAAGAAAAAAAGAACAATTATTAAATATAAAAAAGAAATCGTAAAAATATTTAAAGATTCAAAGAAAAAAAGAATATCTATATACATGGTTGCATCTGGTACATCTTACCATGCTTCGCTCACAGGTGCTTATTTTTTAAATAATATTGAAGGAATTTCAATAATTACAGCAAATCCAGGTATGTTCAGGTCGCTGTATTTGAACTCAATTAAAGAAAACGATGTATTTATAGGTGTAAGCCAATCTGGTGAAACAAAAGACCTTGTTGATATTTTTAACGATTTGAGAAAGAAACTTGGTAATAAAATAAAATTAATTTCGATTGTAAATAACGAAAATTCTACAATACCGCAGGAGAAATCTGATTTTTATTTGCCAATAATGTGCGGAACAGAAATAGCCGTTGCCGCCACAAAATCGTTTACAAGTCAGATAGCTTTGTTTCATATACTTGCTATGAGTATAAATTCTGAAGATAATTCAATTAGACAAGAGTTGGGAAAGATAAGACATTATATGAACTTTACTATGAAAAATATCGAAGAAGATATTACTGAGGTCGTTTTGAAATTATTTTTGAAACCTTCGATTCATATTCTTGGTACTTCCCTTATCGGTATTGCGATGGAGGGCGCATTAAAAATAAGAGAGGTCGTTCTGAACCATACACAAGGCTACGACTCCGCTGAATTTAAACATGGACCGAATACAATACTTGGAAAGAATACAATATTTTCTTTTGATATTCTCGAAAAACTTCATACAAATATGCTTGCCTATTTTAGCGATATTTATAACAATATCTTTAAAAATAAAGAGCAACTAAAAGCTTATATCTTATTAATGAAGAATTTTAAGTTCAGCGACTACGGTGCTGATATATTAAAAGGATATTACGAACGAGTAGAAGAACAAAAAATATACCAGAAAGCTTACGAAGGATATACAAACCATATTGATATTGAAAAATATTTTTCAAATTATCCGTTGATATTTGTTTGTCCGCCAGATGAAAGAGATAAAAGAATTACAATATCGCAAATACACACACACAAAATAAGAGGTGCTGATATTATAATAATAGCAGAAGACGATGACGATTTACGAAAAGCAGTCGAAGGAAGACCAGCAGGACAAGAACAATATTATCACAAATTTATAACTGTCCCACAAACGGGAAATAAATTTATCTTTGCATACGAAGCAACAATTGTTTTGCAACAACTTGCTCTGAAAATGTCCGTAGTAAAACGAAAATACTTAAACAAAAATAAAATAGAAAATCATGGTGTACATCCAGATGTTCCTAAAAATGTCTCAAAATCAATAACCGTAGATTAATTGTTTATTAACTTAAAACTTTGCCAAAGTTATATTAGAATATCTCTAATATAATTTTTTTGTTTACTTTGGCAAAGTTGAAAATAATTAAAACAACATTTAATGTTTATCTAACCAATTAATAATATCTTCATAAACATTATTACGGTTTATTTCGTTTAATGTTTCGTGCCTTGCTTCTTCGTACAGTTTCATTTTAATATCTTTAATTCCAGCTTTCTTATATATATCATAAAGCTCAATTATTTGTTTTCCGTTTTTACTTACTGGGTCTTTATCGCCTGCAAATAAATATATTGGAAGTTCTTTTGATATTTTAATAACATTTTTGTGTCTATTAATAAGTTCCAAACCTTTTATCAAATCCCTGAAAAAACCTATTGAAAATATTCTCCCACAGTAGCTGTCTTTTATATATTTATCAACTTCTTTTTCATCACGGCTAAGCCAGTCAAAACTTGTTCTGTTTGGCTTAAATTGTTTATTAAAATCACCAAATGAAAGTTTTGTCAAAAATAAACTTTTGCTTCTCTTATTTTTTAGCAAAATTATTATATTGGTTATCAGAAATCCTATCCTACCAAGAATACCCGCACTTCCAGCCGTACCTGAGAGTAACAAACCATTTATTTTATTACTATAATTTATTGCATAATTACGAACAATAAACGAACCCATGCTGTGACCGAGAAGAAAAATAGGTAAACCAGAGTTTTCCTTTCTAACTAATTCAATAAGCTCTCTGACATCGTTTGTAACCTTTTCCCAACCGTCATGTTCGGCAAAAAAACCATGTTCTTCAATTTCTTGTGCTGTCTTTCCATGACCTCGCTGGTCATGAGCATATACAGTATAACCAACATTGTTAAGAACTTTTGCAAAACGGTCATAACGTTGCGAATGTTCAGCCATACCGTGAACTATCACAACCACTCCTCTCGAATGCCCTGCTGGTTTATGCCTACGAACAAATATTTTAATACTGTCATGTGTTATAAATGTAAATTCTGTTTTCATAATTTTAAATTTTATCAATAGGTTTATTTTCCTGATTTCATAACATAGAATGTTGTAATGTGCTTAAAATTATATATTTCAAATATTAATTTGTATAATAATTTTTATAAAAAAATTTTGCAAAAATACAAAATTTTTGATATTAGGAATCGTTAAAAAATAACTTTCTGATTTGTTTTTTCCGATGTCATTTTTAAACTTTTGAAAAAAAATGGCATGTTTCATAATTAGTTTACACTAAAAAAGGTTCTTTTTGTGTAAAAAAT
>JAOZMB010000176.1 GCA_029934515.1 Bacteroidales bacterium | reverse complement strand
TTGAAATAAAACAAATTGAAAAACAGAAAGAAAAAGAAGATAAAGAAGTTTTTATAGACAGAGTAAATAACAAAATAGACGAAGCTCTTGAACAAATAAATAGAAAAAAATATTACAAAACTTTACTCGAACATAGAATAGAGTTAGATAAAATAAAAAGAGTGCCTATAATCTTTGCTGGGAAAGAACCATATATTTTGAAATTAATAAAAGATTGAAATTTGGGTTATTTAAAACACAACTTTTTGTCATAAGACTTAATCATCACAATTGTTTACAAACCAAATGAAAAGGCAAAAATATCTTTTTTTCTTCTTACATTTTTTTTTAGAATTGTATTTTACAATAAAAACTGACAGAAAATAATTAAATAAAATAATGAAAAATAAAATATTAATTGATACAACAACACCTGAAAAGCAATTTGAGCAACACTTAAACATAATTGGGAATGAAAAAATAATATTTTCAGGTATTTTCGGTATTGGTAAAACTTACTTTTTGAAAAGGTTTTTTAAACAACACGAAAAATATAATGTTATTCATCTTTTCCCAGTAAATTACTCAATCGCAACAAATGAGGATATTTTCAAACTTATAAAATATGATATTTTGTATGAGTTAATTGTCGAAAAAAAATATGACATTGAAAATGATTATAATATAATTAATGATAAAGCTGATTTTTATGATATTTACGGTTTTATAAATTACAATATTGTTTTCCTTTTTGCTTATTCGTTGCATTTTATTCCGATAATCGGAAAAGCATCTTCAAGTTTTTTGGAAAAAACAAAAAAACTCTGGGATAAATATCGGACTAAGTCAAAAGAGATTGAAGGACAAGATGATTTAGTTAAACAAGTTTTTGATTTTGTTAACAAAACTGAAAAACATTATTTACTTGAAAATGACATTATTGTAACAATAATTGATGAAGCTTTAAAAAAACTGAAACAAATTAAAGAAAGTAACATAAAGAAAGAAAACATATTAATAATTGATGATTTAGACAGAATTGACCCTGAACATATTTTCAGACTTCTAAATGTTTTTTCTGCAAACACAGACGATAATGTAAATTCTAAATATAAACGTTTTTCATTTGACAAGGTCATTTTTGTTCTTGATATTCAAAATGTAAGATATATTTTCCACAACAGATACGGTTCGGCAACAGATTTTAGCGGATATATTGATAAATTTTACAGCTACGAAGTTTTTGAATTCGATAATACAACTGAAATTGCCAACAGTGTTGATAAAATTTTGAATAATATAAAAACACCAGAAAAATATAAAAAAATATTTAATTTACAGGAAGTTTCATTTGTAAGAAATTTAAGCAGTCTTGTGTTGACTGTTTTAATTAAAAACAATACATTGAATCTTCGAACTCTTTTAAAATTTTCATATAAGGAATATCCTGTTCCTATTTATCCAATAAAATTTAAAAACTATGTTAGACACGAAAATAGTCGAATATCAATCATCATCATTTATGATTTTTTTAAATCAATTTTTGGTAGTTATTATGGTTTGATTAGGGCAATAGCCAAAAGCAGAAAAAACATAAATATTGAAACTAATATAATAGATTTTGAATTGTTCACAGGAATGCTACTTTTAGTTGAAGATTACGAAAATCATAACTTTCAGAAAAATCAATCGAAAGAGAAATCATATGTATATCAATGTAAAGAACTTAAACTTACATTTTACTATTCAATCAGCGAATACAATAGGTTCATAAATAGAGAATTTGGAGGAAACATAATCAAAGTTATTAATGAACAAAATCAAGAAATTGAAATTAATTTTAAAATATTTTTTCATATTTTGCATAAGACTTTTGAAAAAATAAATGACTTAAACAAGGGTTAATTTTTTCTTTGTAATAATAACAAAACAACTGTAAAATATAATAATTTACAGCGGATATGTATATATCGCAGAAAATAAAAAATATATAAATTTGCAAAATGATAAAAAGATATTTAGAAAATATTGCCAAAACAACAATACACGAAGACCAAAGAGAAGAAAGTTACTATCCAGCCGTTGCTACTCTGATGACAGAGTTTGCTAAGTATATAAATAAAAAAAAAGTCAGCGTTACAATACTACCAAAAAAAACAGAAGCTGGAAACCCAGATTTTAGAGTCTGGGACGGTTATAATAAAATTGTCGGATATATTGAGGCTAAAATACCAAATACTGATTTAAATAGAATAGAAGTTTCAGAGCAATTAAAACGATACCTTGAAACTTTCCCAAATGTTATTTTAACTAATTTTTACGAATTTAGATTGTATCGTAATGGTGAGATGATTGAGAAAGTATCAATTGGAAGGTCATTTATTGCCAAAAGATTAAAAGCAAAACCGCCTGTCGAAAACCAAGACGACTTTGAACGACTTTTAAATAAATTCTTTGATTTTTCTTTACCTAAAATTTTTACAGCAGAAATTCTTGCGCTTGAACTTGCCAAAAGAACACGGTTTTTAAGAGACGAAATTATTAGTATTGAGCTTAAAAACGAAAACAAGAAAAATTATATACGTGGTTTTTACAACGCATTTCAACAATATCTGATAGCTGGATTAAATGAAAATGAATTTGCAGATTTATATTCTCAAACAATTGCTTATGGTATGTTTGCCGCGAAAACAAGAGCAAACCCAAACGAAATTTTTAATAGAAAAAATGCAGTTGATAATATTCCTACAACAATAGGTATTTTGAGCGATGTTTTTGAATATATTTCTTTGGGTAAATTACCACAGCAAATGGAAGTTATAATTGATGATATTGCAGAGGTTTTGAATGTAGCAGATGCAGTAAAATTATTAAATGATTTTTATAAACAAGGCAAAGGTGATGACCCGATAATTCATTTTTATGAAACATTCCTAAACAAATACGACCCTTCAACTCGTGAAAAACGTGGTGTATATTACACGCCGGAACCTGTTGTAAAATATATTGTAAACTCTGTAAATGAAATTCTGATTAAAGATTTTAACAAAATAGGTTTTGCAGATACTTCTGTAAAAGTGCTTGACCCTGCGGGTGGAACACTTACTTTTTTGGCAGAAGCAACAAAAAAAGCAATAGAAACATTTACCGAATATTATGGCGACGGCGATAAGAACGGTTTTATAAAAAGGCATATTCTCAAAGATTTTTATGGCTTTGAATTAATGATGGCTCCTTATGCTATTGCTCATTTGAAAATGTCGTATTTATTGCAAGAACACAATTATAAATTTGACGACAACGACCGCTTCCAACTTTATTTAACAAATACTCTTGATGCCAAAATTATTGATATGCCGCAATTACCCGGAATAACATCGCTGGCAGAAGAAGCAGAAGAAGCTAACAAAATAAAGAAAGAAACGCCTATTTTGGCAATTATTGGAAATCCGCCTTATTCTATTGCATCTTACAATAAATCGGAATTTGAAACCGATTTAATGAAACTTTACAAAAAAGATGTTAAAAATGAAAAAAATTTAAAAATACTTTCTGATGATTATATAAAATTTATTCGTTTTTGTCATTGGAAAATTGAAAACTCTGAAACAGGTGTAGTTTCCTTGATTACTAAAAATACATATATAAATATTGCTGCCGCAAAAGGAATGCGAAAACAATTACTTTTAACTTTTGATAAAATATATATTCTTAATTTGCACGGTAAACTTTACGAAAAAACTCCAGAAGGAGAAAAAGACCAAAATGTTTTTGATATTAGAGTAGGAACAGCAATTATGTTTCTTGTAAAAACTAAAAATAAGAAAAAAAATACTTTTGCAGAACTTTATTATAAAGATTTATACGGAGAACGTGATTTCAAATATAATTTTTTAAATACAAAAAATATTTTTTCTACATTCAGAAAAAAAGACAAAATAAAAATTGATAAAAATCATTTCTTTTTTGAGAAAAAGAATTTTAATAACCAAAAA
>JAOZMB010000082.1 GCA_029934515.1 Bacteroidales bacterium | reverse complement strand
TTTATACAAATATGAAGTTCAAAAGGAAGAAGAACTTTTTTTGAAAAAGTTGATAGAAAGAAACAGAAGCTTATTATCTGATTATAATGAACAAACTTTGACAACAAAATTTATAGCTCCTGTTTTAAACAATGTGAAATTTGATAATGAACATGTAAAAGATTGGTATGAATACGGAATAAATTGTAAACTAAATGGATGGACATTAAGCGGACAACCAGATTTTTTTGTCGCAACAGGGATTAATAAGCCACGTATACCTTATTTTTTCCTACAAGAATACAAAAGGGAGGTCAAGTCAAGTGGATTTCCAAATTATCAGGTACTTACAGCTATGCTAGCAGCACTTACTTTAAATAAAACAAGAATAATTAGAGGTGGTTACATAGTCGGAAAACTTTGGACTTTTATAATTCTCGAAAAATTAGAAAACGGGGATTACGAATATTTTATTTCAGAGGGTTTTGATTGTTTAACATACAAACATCTAAAACAAATTTATATTAATTTGCAAGCAGTGAAGTTTTTATATTGTAAATAAAAAAAATAAACTATATTTGCATCGATTTTAATTATAATAATAGATTACTTCGAAAAAATCAAAATGGAAGTAAATAATTAAAAACAGAAAGTAATTTTTAACTATATATAATGGACAAAAAAAAATTTATAACATGTGAAGGTAATCAGGCGGCATCGCATGTAGCCTACATGTTTAGTGAAGTAGCGGCAATATATCCAATAACACCGTCATCGGATATGGCGGAATTTGTAGATGTATGGTCAGCAAAAGGAAGAAAAAATCTATTCGGACAAACAGTGTCTGTAACAGAAATGCAGTCGGAAGGCGGAGCATCAGGAGCTGTACACGGCTCATTACAGAGCGGAGCATTGACAACAACATTTACTGCATCGCAAGGTCTATTGTTGATGATACCGAATATGTATAAAATGGCTGGAGAACTATTACCAGCAGTTTTTCATGTAAGCGCAAGAACAGTCGCAACACAGGCACTCTCAATATTCGGAGACCATAGTGATGTTATGGCTGTAAGGCAGACAGGTTTTGCGCTACTAGCAACAAGCAGCGCTCAACAAATTATGGATATTGCGCCAATAGCACATCTGGCAGCAATAAAAACAAGAATCCCTTTTGTTCATTTCTTCGATGGTTTCAGAACATCACACGAAATTTCAAAAGTAGAAGTACCAAACGAAAAAGAACTCTTAAAACTTATTGACAAAGATGAACTGCAAAAATTTAGAGATAATGCGCTAAGTTCATTAAACCCAGTTACAAGAGGGACAGCCGAAAATCCTGATATTTTCTTTCAGGCACGTGAAGCAATAAGTAGATTTTATGACCCAGTAGCAGATACTGTTGCTGAGTATATGAAAGAAATAACAAGAATAACTGGAAGACCTTATGCGCCTTTTAATTATTACGGTGCCGATGATGCTGAAAATGTTATTGTTGCAATGGGGTCGGTTACGCAAACAATAAAAGAAACAGTAGATTATCTGAACGCAAAAGCTAAGAAAGTTGGTTTAATGACAGTGCATTTGTATCGTCCTTTTTCTGCAAAATATTTTATGCAAGCAATACCTGAAACTGTGAAAAAAATAACAGTTCTCGACAGAACAAAAGAACCAGGCGCAGGAGGAGAACCTTTGTACCTCGATGTTAGAAACCTTTTCTACGAAAAAGAAAACGCACCTGTTATTGTCGGAGGACGTTACGGATTAAGCTCGAAAGACACTGTACCTTCTATGATACTTTCGGTTTACGAAAACATGGAACGAAAAGAACCGAAAAATCAATTTACTGTTGGTATTATTGATGATATAAAATTTACAAACCTGCCACTATTACCAGATATAAAAACAATTCCTGATGGAACTTTTGAAGGTAAATTTTACGGACTCGGTGCAGACGGAACTGTTGGCGCAAATAAAAATTCTATAAAAATTATTGGAGATTCAACAAATAAATATGTTCAAGGTTATTTTGCTTATGATTCAAAAAAATCCGGAGGTATAACTATTTCGCATCTTCGATTTGGTGATAATATTATTCGGGCAACTTATTTGATAAAACAACCAGCTTTTGTAGCTTGTTCAGTCCCAGCTTATTTGTATAAATATGATATGCTTGCAGGACTAAAAAAAGAAGGTTCTTTTTTGTTGAACTCAACTTGGAGTGTAGAAGAAACAAAAAAACGACTTCCAGATGGATTTAAAAAATATATGGCAGATAATAATATTAAATTTTATATTATAAATGCAACTGGAATAGCTTCAAAATTAGGTCTTGGAAACAGAACGAACACAATAATGCAATCTGCATTTTTTAAAGTCTCGGAAGTAATTCCTTACGATTTTGCTGTCGAACAAATGAAAAAAGCAATTGTAAAATCTTATGGCTCGAAAGGAGAAAAAATTGTAAATATGAACTATGCAGCTGTTGAAAAAGGCGGCGAAAATATTACAAAAATCGAAGTTCCAGAAGAATGGAAAGAACTTGACGGAAAAAATGAGTTTGGAATTGAAAGAAGTAATGATGTTCCAGATTTTATTAAAAATGTAATGGATCCGATTAACGCATTGAAAGGAGATGAACTACCAGTAAGTGCTTTTATAGGAAGAGAAGACGGAACATTTCCAGCAGGAACTTCTCAATACGAAAAAAGAGGTGTGGCATCGTTTGTTCCATCATGGATAGGAAAAAATTGTATTCAGTGCAACCAGTGTGCTTATGTATGTCCTCATGCTTGTATTCGTCCGTTCCTTGCAACAGATGAAGAAGTTAAAAATGCACCAAAAGGAACAGAGTTTGTCAATGGAAAAGCAAAACTTAAAGGTTATAATTTCAGAATACAAACCAGTACTCTTGATTGTGTTGGTTGTGGTTCGTGTGCAGATGTTTGTCCATCGAAAGTAAAATCGCTTGTAATGGTTCCGCTTGATGATAAGCAAAAGCCAGAAATCGAAAGATGGAATTATTTACATAACAAAGTTGGTTATAAAGATACTGTTGTAGATAAAAACAAAAATGTAAAGAACTCACAATTTGCACGTCCTCTGTTTGAATTTTCGGGTGCATGTGCTGGTTGCGGCGAAACACCTTACACAAAATTGATAACACAGCTTTACGGCGACAGAATGACAATAGCAAATGCTACTGGTTGCTCATCGATTTGGGGAGGCTCGGCACCGTCAACACCATATTGTACAAATAAACACGGCGAAGGACCAGCATGGGCAAATTCTTTGTTCGAAGACAATGCAGAATTCGGATACGGAATGGCACTCGCAAACAGAAAACAAAGAGAGATTATTGAAAATAATATGAAAACAATAATCGAGAAAAATAAAATTTGTGATAAAACAAAAGCTGGATTTGAAAAATGGATAAGTATTAGAGAAGATGCAGGAGCAACGAAAATTTTTGCACCTGAATTGGAACAACTTATTGAAAACGAAAAATGTAATTGTGTAAAAAGTCTGCTTAATCTGAAAAAATATTTTGTAAAACAATCAATATGGATTTTCGGAGGAGACGGATGGGCTTATGACATCGGCTACGGTGGACTCGACCACGTGCTTGCTTCTGGCGAAGACGTAAACGTGCTTGTGATGGATACGGAAGTGTATTCAAACACTGGCGGGCAGTCGTCAAAAGCAACTCCAACAGCAGCAACAGCTAAATTTGCAGCTGCCGGAAAACGTATTCGTAAAAAAGATTTAGGTGCAATTTCTATGTCATACGGATATATTTATGTGGCTCAAATTGCAATGGGCGCAAGTCAAGGGCAAACAATGAAAGCAATAAAAGAAGCAGAGGAATATCCTGGTCCTTCATTGATTATTGCATACTCGCCGTGCATAGCACACGGATTGCGTGCTGGAATGCATCAGGTACAAGACGAGCAAAAACGTGCAGTAGCTGCTGGTTATTGGACAAATTATCGTTACAATCCGCTATTGGAAAAAAAAGGTAAAAATCCTTTTATAATCGACTCAAGACCGCCAAAATTTGAACTTTTTAAAGATTTCCTTCTCGGTGAAGTTAGATTTACAGCACTGAAAAAGAATTTCCCAGAAATTGCAGATGAACTTTTTGATGCATCACAAAGAGATGCAGAATGGAGATATAAATATTACAAAAGATTATCAGAAATAAAATATTAAGAACGAGCTACTAAAAACATTCCATTTCTTTAAGAAATGGAATGTACATAAGTGAATTACGAATTATAAATTATGAATTACGAATTGGTTTATACCTGATAATAAATATTTTACAAAAAACAAATCAGGAAGTTATTTTTTAACCATTACTAATTTAAAAAATATGCGGAAAAAAATATTAATAAAAAACATAAAATTGCTTGTGCAAACCAGACCAGACACAACATTAAAAGTATCTGGAAAAAGAATGGCAGAAATTAATACAATATCAAATTCTTATATCTCCGTGAAAAACGGAATTATTGATGATTTTGGAAGCATGTCCGATTATAAATTTAATGAGAAAGAATACTTTATTATTGAAGCATCAGGAAAAATGGTATTCCCATCATTTTGTGACTCACATACGCATCTGGTTTATGCGGGAAGCCGTGAAATAGAATATATTGATAAAATAAAAGGTCTATCTTATGAAGAAATTGCAAAACGAGGAGGAGGTATATTAAACTCATCAAAATTATTAAACGAAACACCAGAAGAAATTTTATACCAACAATCATTAGAAAGAATTAATGAAATTATTTCGCAAGGAACAGGTGCAGTCGAGATTAAAAGCGGATACGGTCTGTCGCTAAAAGGCGAATTAAAAATGTTAAGAGTAATTAAAAAATTAAAAGAAAATACAGAGCTGATAATAAAATCTACTTTTCTTGGCGCTCATGCTGTTCCTTATGAATATAAAAATAATAGAACAGGATTTGTGAAACATGTTGTTAATGAAATATTACCAAAAGTAGCAGAAGAAGGACTTGCCGATTATATTGATGTTTTTTGCGATAAAGGATTTTTCACTGTAAACGATACCGATAAAATATTGTCGGCTGGCGCAAAATATGGTTTACGTCCTAAAATTCATGCAAACGAACTTGATTTTTCTGGTGGTGTTCAGATTGGAGTAAAACATAAAGCATTATCAGTTGACCACTTGGAATATATCGGCGATAACGAAATCGAAGCACTACTTGGTGCAGAAACAATGCCGACTATTTTGCCAGGCGCTGCGTTCTTTCTTAATTTGCCGTTTGCGCCTGTTAGGAAAATGATAACTGTAGGACTACCAATTGCAATTGCATCTGATTTTAATCCGGGTTCTTCACCCTCTGGAAATATGAAACTTATGATGTCGCTTGCAATGGTAAATTACAGAATGACAGCACAAGAAGTAATAAATGCTGCAACAATTAATTCAGCTTATGCAATGGGTGTCAGCAACATAGCGGGAAGCATAACAATAGGAAAAAAAGCAAATCTATTTATTACAAAGAAAATTCCAACAGTTGAATTTTTTACTTATGCGTATGGAAGTGATTTAATAGATACAGTTATTTTGAACGGAAAAATTTATACAAAGAACTAAAATTTTTAAAATCAAATATTTTTTAAGAATAATAAATATTACTGTCGGAGTGATTTTAAAGTTACGCCGACAGTTTAATATATTATGCCTATCTTAGCTCTGCACCTAATTGTCTCTCGAAATTAGTTTGCAATTTTTTCATTATTTTATCTATTTGCCTATCTTTAAGAGTTTTTGTTTTATCTTGAAGGATAAAACTAAGTGCATAAGATTTTTTATTTTTTCCTATTTTTTCGCTCTCGAAGACATCAAAAATTGATACTTTTTTCAAATATTTACGTTCTGTTTTATAAGCGAGTTGTTGAATTTCGCTGAACTTTATATTTTTATCAAGCAGTAATGCTAAATCCCGTCGCACTTTCGGAAATTTAGAAATTTTACGAAACGTAGGAACAACTGGCAAATTTTTTATTATATTATCCCAATGAATATCAGCATAATATACATCTTGTTCGATACCAAATTGTGATAAATATTTATTGCTGACAAGCCCAAGTTCAACAAGTAATTTATTATTAATTGTGTGTTTTATTCCATAAGCAAAAATACTTGAACTCGTTTCATCTGTTTTTAGTTTTTCTGTATCAAAATTTAAACGTTTAAAAATACTTTCAACTTTCGACTTCAAATAAAAAAAATCCATTTTTGTTTCTGTATTATTCCAATTAGAAGAGTTCTTGTTTCCAGATAAAATTATTGCCAGATGAGCTGTTTCATTATAGTTATTAACAGACGATTTTATCTCTGATTTTCGTAAATAATAAGTATTTCCAAATTCATATAATTTTATATTATTGTTTTTATGATTAAGATTATAAGCCACCGCTTCGAGACATCCGTGAAGCAGAGAACGACGCATAACACACAAATCAGAACTCAAAGCATTCAAAATTTTTACTGTATTTTCTGGTTTATAAATATCTGATTTTTCATAATATTCACTCTTTGTAAGCGAGTTTGACATAGCTTCCGAAAAACCCTGATAACTTAGAAAATCTGAAATTGTATTTCTGAAACTGTTCTCGTTTGGTTTCGGAGCATAAGAAATTGTTGATTTTATATCTGTTCCTATTTCAATATTATTGTATCCGTAAATCCTCAAAATTTCCTCAATAATATCAGCCTCCCGCGTAACATCTACACGATAAGGCGGTACGGATAATATTAATTTTTCTGTTGTCGATTCAATAATCTTAATTTCTAAGGCGTTAAGAATATTTTTGATAGTTTTTTGTTGTATCTTTTTACCTATAAGTCTGTCAATATGAGAATAAAGCACTTCTATACGAAAATCTTTTATTGCTTCTGGATAAATATCAATAATATTAGAAGACAACTCACCACCAGCAATTTCTTTTATTAATAAAGATGCTCTTTTTAGTGCATAAATAATATTATTTGGGTCTACTCCTCGTTCAAAACGAAAAGAAGAATCAGTTTGCAACACATGACGTTTCGAAGTTTTACGAACAAATATAGGATTGAAATATGCACTTTCCAAAAATATTTTTTTTGTGTTTTTTGTAACACCAGATTTAGCGCCTCCAAAAACTCCAGCAATACACATGCCCTCTTTCGTATTACAAATCATTAAATCTTCTTCCGAAAGTTCTCGTTCTTTTTCATCAAGCGTTACAAATTTACTTCCCGCTGGCATTGTTTTCACAATAACTTTATTACCTTTTATCATATCCGCATCAAAAGCATGAAGTGGCTGTCCTGTTTCGTGCAAAACAAAATTAGTAATATCCACAACATTATTTATCGGCGCAAGTCCTATGGCTTTAAGTCTATTCTTTAACCAATCAGGCGACTCCTTTATCTCAACTCCCGAAATTGTAACTCCTGCATATCGTTTACATGCTTCCTTGTTTTCTATTTCTACTGAAATAGTTAAATTTGTATTATCAATATTAAATTTTTCTATCGATGGTTTTTTAAGTTCTATTTGTTCGCCTTTGTGTTTAAAATAAACATACAAATCACGTGCTACACCAAAATGAGAAGTTGCATCAGCACGATTCGGAGTCAATCCTATCTCAAAAATTATATCTTTTTCTATATCAAAATAATTTTTTGCAAGTGTTCCTATTTTTGTATCACTCGGTAAAACCATAATTCCATCGTGAGAATTTCCAATTCCAATTTCATCTTCCGCACAAATCATTCCTTGTGAAATTTCACCTCTGATTTTTCCTTTTTTTATTTTTATTTCTTTTTCGTCGTTGTAAAGAATTGTTCCAACTGTTGCAACAATAACTTTTTGTCCAGCCGCAACATTTGGAGCGCCACAAACTATTGAAAGTAGTTCTTCTTTTCCAATATCAACTTTTGTAACACTTAATTTATCTGCGTTTGGGTGTTTTTCGCATGTTTTTACTTCGCCGATAACAAGTCCTCCAAGACTGCCTTTTATACTCTCGTATTTATTTATTCCTTCTACTTCGAGTCCTATATCTGTGAGTATTTTTGCTGTCTCTTTGTAGTCAAGTTCTAAGTTAATATATTGTTTTAATTGATTATAAGATATTTTCATTTTTAATAATTTTTTGCTGTTGATTTTGTTGTTTTATTTGTTATTTTTCTTAAAAATACAAAGATATTGAAATTAATTTTAAATAAAAATTTTAATCAAAAATAACAATAATTATATTTGCCAAATTTTATATATTAATAATATCTTAAAAAATAGTCAAACTTATGAAAAAATTAATTATTTTTTGTGTTGTTGCTACTCTGATGATAAGTCTGTTTTCGTGTAATGAAAATGTTAAAAAAGAAGAAACAGCTGAAACAGATACCATTGCAAAAGAGGTAAATACTTTTAAAACTAAGACAGAGCAATTTGTAACTGTTAAGCTGACAACAGATTTGAGTGTGTTGAGCGAGAACCAAAAAAAGATGCTTCCTTTACTTTTTGAAGCTGCAAAAATAATGAACGATATTTTTTGGACAGAAGCTTATGGAGATAAAAATGAACTGTTGAACAGTTTAAATGACGAGAATGAGAAAAAATTTGCAATGATAAATTATGGTCCTTGGGAACGATTAAATGGAAACGAACCATTTATTGACACTTACGATGCAAAACCAAAAGGAGCACAATTTTATCCAGTTGATATGACGGTAGATGAATTTAAGAGTTTTGAAAATAAAGATAAAGAAAGTCTTTATACTTTGATTCGTAGAGATGAATCTGGCAAATTAAAAGTTATTTGGTATCACGAGGCTTATAAAAAGCAATACGAAAAAGTTGCTGAGTTATTAAATAAAGCAGCCGAGCTTGCTGAGGACAAAGGTTTTAAAAAATATCTAACTTTGCGTGCCAAAGCTTTATTAACAGATGATTATTTGGCAAGTGATATGGCTTGGATGTCGATGAAAAATAATACAATTGATTTTGTTGTAGGTCCTATTGAAAATTACGAAGACGGATTATTTGGATACAAAACAGCTCATGAAGCATTTATTTTGATAAAAGATAAAAAATGGAGCGAAAAATTAGCAAAATATGCTAAAATGTTACCAAAGATGCAAAAATCTTTACCTGTTCCAGCAAAATATAAAAGCGAAAAACCTGGCAGTAAATCAGACCTTGGAGCTTATGATGCAATTTATTATGCTGGAGATTGTAATGCTGGAAGCAAAACAATAGCAATAAATTTGCCAAACGATGAGAGAGTTCATCTAAAAAAAGGAAGTCGTAGATTACAGCTAAAAAATACAATGCTTGCTAAATTTGATAATATACTGCTTCCAATCAGCAAAATACTTATCAACAAAGAGCAAAGAAAACATATAACTTTTGAGGCTTTCTTCGAAAATACAATGTTCCACGAAACAGCACACGGGCTTGGTATAAAAAATACAATCAACGGAAAAGGAACAGCACGCAAGGCACTTAAAGATGTTTATTCGACAATAGAAGAAGGAAAAGCAGATATACTGGGACTGTATTTTGTAACTAAATTGTTCGATCAAGGAGACTTTCCAGAAAAAGACTTAATGGATAATTATGTAACATTTATGGCAAGTATTTTTCGTTCAGTTCGTTTTGGTGTCGCAAGTTCACATGGAAAAGCAAATATGCTTCGTTTTTACTATTTTAAAGAAATGGGTGCTTTTATAAAAAATGAAGAAACAGGAACATATAAAATTGATATGAAAAAAATGAGAGAAGCAATGACTTCGCTTTCAGAAAAAATACTTGTTCTACAAGGCGATGGAAATTATGATGATGCCAAAAAATGGGTAACAGAAAAAGCTGTTATAAACCAAGACCTTAAATCAGACCTCGACAAAGTAAATGATGCTGGAATACCTGTTGATATAATTTTTGAACAAGGACTTGAAGCAATAGGATATTAAAAAAAATAATTGAAAAAAATGAATAGAAATATAAAAATTTTAGATAAGGAATTTAAGCCATATTTGTCTAAGGATACAATACAAAATAAAATACAAAATATTGCTGACGAACTTAATAATGAACTTGGCGATAAAGATGTTATTTTTATGAGTATTTTGAATGGTTCTTTTATGTTTGCCTCTGATTTGTTCAAGAAGATTAATTTTCAGGCTCAAATTTCATTTCTAAAACTTGCCTCTTATAGTGGTAGTGTTTCTTCTGGAAAGGTCAAAAGATTAATAGGAATAAATGAGGATATTAAAAATAAAACTGTCGTTATTATTGAAGATATTGTAGATACAGGGATTACGATGGAGAATATTAAGAAACAATTAATAGGATACGAACCAGCTGAAATTAAAATAGTTACATTGCTTTTTAAACCAGATGCTTTTATTAAAGATTTTAAAATAGACTATGTAGGTTTCGATATTCCCAATAATTTTATTGTCGGATACGGACTTGACTACAACGGTTTTGGAAGGAATTACACAGAGATTTATACAGTTGTTGATTAGTAAATTATCAAATAGAAAAAATATTGTAAATTTCTCAAATTTGAAATTTACAATATTTTTTTGTTGGTATAAATATCAATTATTAATTAAATTCATAGGCAGTTCGACATAGAAAGTTGTTCCTTTTCCTATTTCGCTGTCAAAAGTTATTTTGCCGTTGTGATTTTCAATAATTTTACTAATAATATCAAGTCCGAGTCCTGTTCCTTCTCCGGCTGGTTTTGTTGTAAAAAAAGGTTCAAAAATTCTCTCTCTAATATCTTCTGGAATACCTTTCCCTGTATCTTTAAAAGAAACAATTACTGAATCAACATTGACTCCAATTTTAATTGTTAGAACTCCTTTCCCGTCCATTGCCTGAATTGAATTATGAATAATATTTGTCCATACCTGATTTAATTTATCTGGATTACATATAATTTCAGGAACTTCTGTAAACGATTTTTTAACGATAATATCATGTCCAAGTTTGTTCTGATATATAGTTAGAACTGTATTTATATTATCAACAAGCGAAGTGCTAATCATTTTTTCATGTCCCGTATGCGAATAACTTTTAAGAGCATAAATTATTTTTGAAGACCTACTAACTGCCATTTTTATATTATCGCTATTCTTTAATAACTGGCTTAAATTATAAGCTGTGTTTATTATAAGTTCTGCGTTTTTGTCTTTAAATAATGGAACAAATTCCGAGTAATTTTCATAGACACGTATATCAACGAGGTTATACGCAATATCGTCTGCATTTTCAATATTTAGGCTGTTAAGTTCTTTTTTTAGAGAGCGTCTAATTTTCCGTTCTTCTCGTGATGTAAGATAGATATTATTTTCTGTACTCCTGTTTATCAGCCTCATAAATATATTAAATTTATGTTTTGTTATACTACTTATAAGTTTTGGCAGTAGTTCAAGCGATAATTTTGATGTATCTGCGACAGTACTTATTGACGATTTTATTGCACCTAATGGTGTGTTAAGTTCGTGTGCTATTCCAGCAATTAGTTGTCCCAGCGAAGCCATCTTTTCGGACTGTATTAATTGTGTTTGTGTAGAGCGCAAGTTATTGAGTGTAGCGTTAAGTTCTTCGTTTTTTTGACTAATTGATACTGCTTGTAATTCTATTTCATTTTTTTGTATATCCAATAAAATGTTCTGTTTTATTTTGTTTCTATACCCAGTATAAATAAAAATTACAAGAGTTAATATTATCAAAATTACAACAATTGAGATTGTCAGAGCTAATTTTTGATTTTTTAATATTTTACCAGTAATGCTTAGTTCAGCTTGTGTTTCTTTAAGTTCTTTTTTTATTATATCTAATTTTTTTGAATTTTCAATAAGAGTATTTTCTACGTTCTCCAGCAGTGTGTTTAATTCATTTATCATTTCTTTTCCTGAGCTTATTTCCAAGTCTTTTATTCCTAATTTTCTTGCAAGTACTTCTATTTCGGTTTGTTTTGGTGGTTTTGTATCTTTTGTGTTTTTTTGGTCTTTTGGGTTATCTGGTGGTTTTTCCTCTTCGAATACATTTTCATTAATTATTTCAAAGTCATCATTTTTCATATTCGAATATCTTTCTGCTTCCTCAGGGTCTTTTAATTTTTTGTAGCATTTTGCTATTTTGTCAATCACTTTTTTAACATGCGAACGGCTTTTAATTTTAATTGCAAATTTTAAATATTCTTTATAATTTGCAATAGCTTTTTCACATTGTCCGTTACTTTCGTAAACATAACCTATTGCATTGTATGCTCCTGGCACTAATTTTTTTTGTTTACTTTCTGTAGTTTTTTTTGCAAATGTCAATGCTTTGTTAAAATATTCGATTGTTTTTCTTACATTTTTTTGTCTATCAAAATCGTTTCCTATTGAATTGTAATAAGTTATTTTTTTTCTGTTGCTTTCTGTTGCTTTTATAGCTTTTTCGTAATTTTTTTTGGCAGTAGCATACATTTTGTTTGTAGAATAAATAAATCCTACTTCAAAAAAGGCATCGGCAGCATCTTCTCCCTGTTCATCGTTAAGCGATGCTTCTTTCAAATATTTATTAATTGTATTCTTATCTTTTTTACTTATCTGAGCACCAGAATGCAATCCAGAACAAATAAAAATAATAAATAATATTCTACCTAAATAATTTTGTAAATGTAACATATTGGATAATATTAACAAGTTTATTTAATAACAATTTACTAAAATATGATTGAACTTTTTAAGAGTTAAGAAGTTAATGTATTTTAGTTGCTTCTGTTTTATTAATTTTTCAATAATTGTACCGTTTTTTTGTTTATTTTACAAAATAAAGGATATATGAAATAAATAAATCCTATTCTATGATAATTTTGAGTTACTATCAATAGGAACTGTACTTCAAATTTATGATTTATTTACTTCAAACACTAACATTATTTACTGTGTTTATTATTCATTTACATCGTTAAAAGTTAAACTTGCGGTATTAATTACAGTTACGATTTCAATAGCAGTTTTTAATAAATCGTAAGTTACATCAGTTGTGCTTTGAGTTTGATGACTTGCTGGTGTTTCTTGTAAATTCAGCTTAAAAACCAAACATTTGATTAACAGTGTGTGTTACTTAAACGTTTTTTTGTTACTATTAGTGTACACTATTAATTTTTAGCAAAAACAATTGTTCATAACAATAATGAAATTACGAATTGGTTTATACATAGTGATAATTATTTTACAAAAAAACAAAATAAATTACTAATTTTGAAAAATTTTTTTATTTAAAATAAAAACAATGAAAATAGAAATAAAAAACGGTAAAATATACGCACCACTTAAAGATAAATGGCTTGTCGAAAAACCAGAAGAAATTGTAAGACAAAAATATATTGCTAAACTTGTAAACCATTATGGATACAACATAAAGCAAATGAAACAAGAAGTAAAAGTCTCTAATTCGAAACGTGGACAAGGACGAGCATATGCAGATATTGTGATATGGAAATCTGAAAAAGATAAAAAAGAAGATAAAAAAGCTTTTATTGTTATTGAATGCAAAGCTGAAAATATAACTATTAAACAGGAAGATTATTTTCAAGGATATAATTATGCAAGCTGGGCAGGAGCATCTTTTTTTGTTACTACAAACGAAAAAGAAACAAAGTTTTTTAATGTTGATAAAGAATATTTGCCTAAAAAACTTCAAGAAATTATTGAAATACCAAAAGCAAAAAATATAAATAATAAAAAAGAAATTGAAAAAATTTTAAAATCTTTGAAAGTATTTGAAAGAGATGAATTTGCAAAACTATTATTCCAATGCCATAATATTATCAGAAATAATGATAAATTCTCACCAGAAATGGCATTTGATGAAATTAGCAAAATTTTGTTCATGAAAATTAGATACGAAAGAAACCCAGATGAAGAAGCTATCTTCAAAAAAGAAAAATTCTTAAAAAATAAAGAAAATTATAATAAAAATGTTAGACCATATCTGAAAAGTGATGATAAAAAAACTCCATACATACAAATACTATTTAGACAAACAAAAGATGAATTTAAAGAAGACGAACTGTTTGACAAAAATGAAAATATAAAAATAAAACAAGTTAGTTTTGAAGCAATTGTTGAAAAATTAGAAAAATATAACCTCTCAGACACTTCTGATGATGTAAAAGGTATTGCTTTTGAAAAATTCCTTGGAAAAACATTCAGAGGTGAACTCGGACAATTTTTTACACCAAGAACAATTGTTGACTATATGATAGATATAATCGAACCACAAGAAGGAGAAATAATCTGCGACCCATGTGCAGGAAGCGGAGGATTTCTTATTAAAGCTTTTGAATATATTAGAGAAAAAATTGAGGAAAATATAAACCAAGAAAAAGAAAAAATTAGAAATGTTTTTTTTGATGACGAATTTGAAAAACTGAAAGATAAAGACAAAGACAAAATTACTGAAAAAGTAAATAAATATTTCGCACAACTTAACGAAGAACTTCGACCAACAAACAATAAAGGACGTTTGCATAATTTATCATATTACAGTATTTACGGAACAGATGCAAACCCAAGAATGGCGAGAACAGCGAAAATGAATATGATAATGCACGGAGACGGACACGGTGGAGTACACCACAACGACGGACTGCTAAATATTAACGGAATTTTTGAAAATCGTTTTGATATTATTTTAACAAACCCACCATTTGGGGCTAGAGTTGATAAAAACCTGGAAATTGTAGAAAGTGATAAATATACAGATACAAAAAAAATCGAAAAATATACAAAAAGATACGGGAAAAAATACTCCGATGCTATAAAAAAAGTTGAAGTAGGAAAAAAAATTATCGACCTATACGATTTAGGAAAAATAAGCGGACTTACAGAAATTTTGTTCATGGAACGTTGCATACAATTACTGAAACCAAACGGAAGACTCGGAATTGTTTTACCAGAAGGAGTATTAAACAATTCCGGAAATTTACAAAAAGTTAGAGAATATTTCGAAGGAAAAGCAAAAATTTTACTCATAACATCTATACCAAAAGACGTTTTTATGGCATCAGGAGCTACAGTAAAACCAAGCCTTGTATTCCTTAAAAAATTCTCCGAAAAAGAAACAAAAATTTATAAAGAAATTACAGAAAAAACAACAACAGAAATAATCGAAAAATATAAACCTAAAATAGACAAAATAGAAAAAATTGTTGAAAACATAAAAAATGAAATAAAAATATCAATTTCAATAATTAAAAAGCTAAAAAAAGATATAAAAACAAAAAATAATGACAAAGAAAAAATAAAAAAACAAATCGCAGAACAAGAAACAAATAAATTTATTGCAAAAAATAAATTATCAAAAGAAAAAAAATTAATAAGACAAACTATTAAAAATATAGAAGAAAAAAAATCAAAAGAAATAAAACAATTTGTAAAAGAACGTTTTAATTATAAAATACCAATTGCTGAAATAGAATTTGCTGGAATAGACAGCAAAGGAGCAGTTTGTGAAAACCAATTAATAAAACTTGCAAAAGAATTTAAAGAATATCGTAAAAAAAATAATCCATGGAAAGAAAAAATGCTGAAAAGCTCATACGAAATTATTGATGATAAAATTATTAGAAAACAAATTGTAAATTTTTAAATGGTCTGTACGATAAAAATGCCAACG
>JAOZMB010000081.1 GCA_029934515.1 Bacteroidales bacterium | reverse complement strand
AACCTTTCTTTTTTTGTATACAAATTTATTTGTTATTTTGGCGAAGATATTGTATTTGTGCCGTGTTTTTTAATTAATTCTTTTGCTAAATTTATAATATCAGTTTTTATATTTATCCACTCGTATTTTTCAAAATCGTTCTCGAAAAATTTAATTACTTGTTTTGCACCGTCTTCTTTAAACTCTTTTGTTCGAACTTTTTCCAAATTGCAGAATTAAATTCAATTTTTGCAATTTCAGATAAATAAATATTTTCTACGTTCTCTGAGACAAATTCTAAAAGTTCTTCTGTTCCTTGTTCTTTGTGGTAGAGTTTTAACAACGAAGACGTATCTAAAAAAATGTTCATAATTCTATTCTTCTTTCTTAGATTAGGCTGTCGCTGAATGAGCCTTTAAAATCTTTGCTTGCCTTCATTGATTGCAAAAAAGAAAACTTATTTATATCAATTTTTTTTCTTTCTGGCTGATTAACACTTAGTTGATAATCAATTTGTATTTCTTCATCAATAAATGTTATTATAACCTTTAATGGTTTATCAATATTAAAATGATTGTCTAATTTAATAAAGTCGTTTTGGTATATTCCTCGTAATGCTAGCATTTTTGTAATTTTTTAAATTATTAAAACTTGATTTATTTCTATTTATGATTATCTTAATTTGCGTTATTATGATATTGATTATAAATTATCTGCTTTGTTCTCTAAGAACTTTACAAAGTATAAAAAAAATTGCAATAAAAAAAAATATTTGCTTTTTTTTATATTGTATTTATAATCTACTAATAATCAATATTTTAAATTTAATTATGAAAAATTATTATTTGTGTTTCGTAAATTTACGCCTGTCATGTGTTTTCACCTGGCAATAAGAGAACATACTTGTTAGCAACTGGTAAAAAACATCTGTAGAGCGCATAAACTACTATACACTTGGTTAATAATGTGAAAATGAAAAAACAATAAATTTAATTCTTCCTCTATTTACTTGCGGTAGTTGTTTTTCTATTTTTTTTTGTAACTTTGCATTCTCATTAGTTAGACCCTTTACTTGATATGCCATAATGATAAAGTTAGATTTGATTTTTGAAAAATTGTCATGTACTAATCTAATATTCAATACTTTTTAGAATATTGTTTTTGAAAATAATTTATATTTTAAGTGACTGGTTCAGTTTAATTCTATTTTATAGAATTTTTTGCAAAAATAGTTAAAAAACTATGAGTAATTCTAATTCGCATAAACAATAAAACTGTAAACTTATTTTATAATCAAAAAACTTAATTTTATGTATAATTCAATTTTTTTTATAATAGTATCAATAATATTTATTACTTTTATTTTTTCGGAAATATTAAACTATTTGAATTCCTCCAATAGGAATAAAAAAATACCAAGAGAATTAGAGGATATTTATGATGATGACAAATATAAAAAATCTCAGGCTTATGGAAAAGTAAATGATAAATTTTCCGTAATTTTATCAAGTTTCAGTACTGGTTTGATTTTAATAATGTTGTTTACTGGTGGTTTTGCCTACATAAACAATTATGTATTAAGTATAAACGAAAATCCAATTATTTCGGCGCTTATATTTTTTGGTATTCTGATGTTTGCTTCTGATATTTTGAATACACCTTTTTCTGTATATGCTGTTTTCGTAATAGAAGAAAAATTTGGTTTTAATAAAACTACAATAAAAACTTTTATTATTGATAAAATTAAAACTTTGTTGATAGGAGCTGTTATCGGAGGTGTATTATTTGTGGTGATTATCTGGTTTTATTTGCAAACAAGAGAGTTGTTTTGGATTTGGGCATGGGTAGCTTTAAGTGTTTTTTCAATTTTTATTACAATGTTTTATTCAACACTTATAGTTCCGTTGTTCAACAAACAGACAGCACTTGCAGAAGGCGAACTAAGAAATTCAATTGAAGAGTTCTGTAAAAAAACAGATTTTAAACTTGATAATATTTATGTAATTGATGGTTCAAAACGTTCGACAAAAGCAAATGCTTATTTTAGCGGATTGGGAACACAAAAAAGGATAGTATTGTATGATACTTTAATTGAAGAGATGACCGTAGATGAAATAATTGCAGTGCTTGCTCATGAGATTGGACATTATAAAAAGAAACATACTCTTTATAATATAATGACATCTTTTGTTCAGACTGGAATAATGTTTTATATTTTTTCGATTTTTGTTGATAATCCGTTACTATCGAAAGCACTCGGCTCTGAGGTGGTTAGTTTTCAGTTGGGTTTAATTGCATTTGGGATATTGTACAGTCCTGTTTCTATGATACTTGGTTTGTTTATGAACATGTTATCACGAAAAAATGAATACGAAGCAGATAATTTTGCAAAACAGTATGGACAAGCTGAAAATTTAATATCTGGTTTAAAAAAACTTAGCAAAAAAAATTTAAGCAACCTCACACCACATCCGTTTTATGTGTCTATAAATTATTCACACCCTACTTTATATCAAAGAATCAAAGCATTAAAAGAAGATGAAAGAAATGAAAGTTAAGATTTAAATTTATCAATAATTCGCTATATTTTAATAATGCTAAATTATATTAGTTAATTCAATATTAAATTTAAAGACATGAAAAATATTTTTAAGACCCTCGGACCTGGTTTACTATGGGCTGGTGCTGCAATAGGAGTTTCTCATCTTGTTCAATCCACACGAGCGGGGGCTGGTTTTGGTTTTGAACTTGTTTGGTTGATTTTACTTGTAAATTTATTTAAATATCCTTTTTTTGAATTTGCACCACGATATGCTGCCTCAACAGGTGAAAATTTAATACAAGGTTATAAACGTCTCAGTAAGTGGGCCGTAATTATTTATGCCGTACTTACGATTCTTACAATGTTTGTTATAATGGCAGCAATAACTGCTGTAACGGCTGGGATTTTTGAAAATATTTTTAATAGTGGCATGAGTAATTTTTCGTGGTCTGTTATTATACTTACAGTTGCGGCTGGCATTGTTGCTATCGGAAAATATTCAATAATAGACCGTAGTGTAAAATTTATAATAGTATTGCTTGCTGTTGCTACTGTTATTGCTGTTATTTCGGCAATTTATGGAGGTTTTAATCCAAATCCAGAGTACACAAAAAGTTTTAATTGGGGAACAGATATTGCTTTTTTATTAGCACTTGCAGGCTGGATGCCAACAGCACTTGACGCTTCTGTCTGGCATTCTGTGTGGACAATAGCAAGAAAAGAAGAAACAGGATATATGCCAAAATTAAAAGAATCACTTCTCGATTTTAATATCGGTTACATAGGAACAGCTATTTTGTCGCTTGGTTTTTTGTCGCTCGGCGCTATTGTAATGTACGGAACAGGAGAAGAATTATCAGCAAGTGGTGCTGTGTTTGCTGGACAGTTAATAAATCTATTTACAACAAGTCTTGGTTCTTGGTCTTATTTTATTATCGCAATAGCAGCACTTGCAACAATGGTAAGCACAACTTTAACCTGTCTTGATGCCTATCCACGTGTGCTTGCACCTACAACAAAAATTCTTTTTAAAAAATTGGATACTAAGAAAAATACAAGAAGAATTTCGATTTTTTGGTTATTAATTGTAACATCAGGAACAATATTTATCTTTGCATTTTTTATGAGCAATATGAAAGCTATGGTAGATTTTGCAACAATCGTTTCATTTCTTGTAGCTCCAATACTTGGCTATCTAAACCTCAGAGTTGTTAACATGGAGCATGTACCTAAATATGCACGTCCTAAAAAAATATTAATTGTTTTGAGTTGGATAGGATTATTTTTTTTAACAGCTTTCGGAATATATTACATTGTAAATATTATTCTTTAATTTGTTTTTTGTAACTACACAGTTGATATAAAACTTTTAAGTAAATAATAAATTTAATATCCACCCTGTGTAGTTACTATTTTTTGAATTTTATCAAAGTAGAATAACTATAAACCAAGTATATTTTTTATATAACTTCTGGTCTTTCCAGTGATTTTTACAATTGTATCAACTGTTTTTTTATCAGTAAAATAATATTTGAAAATAGAGAACTGTAATTCAGCTTTTTCACGTTTTTCCTTTTCTTTTTTTCGTTCAAACTCTGCCTTTTTTCGTTCAAGCTCAGCTTTTTCACGTTTTACTTTTTCTTTTTTTCGTTCAATCTCTGCTTTGTTAATTATTCTTTCGCTTCGTTTCTTCTCTTTTTCTATTCCTTCTTGCATTCCTTTTTTTTCGCCATCGATAAAACCATATTTGTAAAAACCCTCCTCGTAACGCTTAATTCCTTCCAAAGTTTTTTTTGTACTTTTTATGTACTGCAAATCTTTATTATCCATTGAAACAGTTGCCAATCTTTTTATCATTTCTGAAAAAACGGCATCTTCATTATAAGCACTGAAATCTGAAACCTTATTAGAAAAATTTCTTGTCTTTTCGGCAAAATCGAACCAACGATTGTAGTTATTTAATAGATTCGCGTTCTTTTTAGGGTCTTCTTTTAAGAGCTTAATATTTTTGACTATTTGCTTCTGTAAAATAAAAATCAGTTTATTGGACTGCAAAAAATCAAGTTCTCGTTTTTTGCTGTCCAAAATTTTCAATAATTCATCTCTTTTATTTTTTAATTTAGCAAATTCTTCGCTGTCCCAGAGGTCTGAATTTCTTATAAAATCTGCTATTTTATCTGGAAACATCGAATAACTAATAAAATTATCTTCCATGCCAAGAGAATCATCGACAAGCCAAATAAGTGTAATAGAAGGAGTTAAACGTCTGTAATCAGTTATTATCTTTTCTTTGCCTTTCTTTATTAAAATAGTCTTCTCAGGCATATTTTCAAGTTGCAAACTAATATTCAAAGCATGATATATCAAAAACCTCTGAACAATATCTGCTTTGTACCATTGTTGCATCTCTATTATTACGTTTTCTTCTTTATCTATTTGGCAACGATAATCAAATTTAACAACCTTAGAAGCATCAGTAAGTTTATCGCTCTCTCGTTCAAAAATATTAATATCTTTAATATCAATACCAAGAAAATCCTCAAGGAATTGCTTCGAAATCATAGGCTCCTTGAAAACTTTTTTGAAAAACTTATCATAGTTCAACGGAGCTAGATAACCGTAAGTCATTTTTTCTTTTTCCATAACAAATGTATTTTTAATATTTAATAAAAATTTTGCCAAAGTTTCGAAATTTTGGCAAAATTTAATTTTTTCTATTATATTATTCAAGCAATCCTTTGTCAATTTTATTTTTGTTAAATAATAAATTAACACCAAATTGAAAAGTTGCCCTTTTTGTATTTCTTATTAAATAGTCTGAAAAATCACTTTCATTTGCAGCCCAAAAATATGGAGATAAATTATCTGTCATAAAATACCATTGAAACAATCCAACCCTATATGCAAAACCAAAACCAACATTATTATATAAATTATCCATCATAGACCAGCTTGCCGAAATAGACCATGATTTTAAGAAATTTGCATTTCCTGATAATGTATAAGCCGAATGCAGTTTGTCATCATAAATTGTACCTCTATACAAAAAACCTACATCAAGCCAATTGTTTACAAAAAGATTGGCACCTACAAAAATTTTGGGATTTAATGAAGTCCTGTATTCTCCAATATCATTAAGTTCTGGTTTAATAAAATTTATCAACGAGTCTTTAAAATCTTCTGCAACACTGTCGCCTAATGAAGCGTCTAAATTTACCAAGTCATCAAAACTGGTTATGTATCTTCCTACATCGACTCCTGAATATACAAAAGTTCCGTTTTGTTTTAGGTTCTGTGCATTTGTAGTCCAGTTAATTACACCCAAATCAATAACACTTGCCGATAGTATAAATTTATTATTCAAATTATATTCAGCTCCCAAATCAACAGCTGCTCCGTTGTTATTAAATAATGATTTTATTGCTTCTTCGGAATCAAAGTCTTCTGCTTTAACATCGCTTGGTAGTCCTTCTTCATCATAAATTATTTCCCATGCAACTGGCGAAGACGTTTTTACATCAATATTTGTATTAAAGTTCCATGCATACATATCTGCGTCTGTGTACCAGTCAATATCAAAATTATCAGAGCTTGTGTTTACCAATCCGGATAAATATTTCACTCTCATTCCCAAAGTAAGATTATTGTAAAATCTTTTAGATAATCCAAGAGCTATTTCATTATAAGCTGTAAAATCTTGTTTGAAATTAAAAGATAAAGAATTTCCTTCACCTCTATAATTTCCGTCTTTAATTTCGGTTAATGCTTTGGGATAAGAAAAGCTCTCGTTTATCTTTGTAGATATAGAAAATGTTAGATAAAAATGTCTCGGTAATGAAAATCCAAAATTTATTAAAGATGTATTAAATTCAGTATTTATATAATTATCATCTTTCAAAGCATTTTCCAAATCATCAAGCGTATATATAAAAGAATCTTTCGCATATGGAGCATAAATATCATCAATAACAAAACCAGTATTGTGAATATCAAAATACATATTCAAAGCAGGAAAACCTATAAATACATTGCTCTCTGGTTGTCTTGCTGGATTATTATTTGTCGATTGCGGTATATGTCGCATACCTTGTAATATATTTGATTGTGAAAAAATGCTGTCTGTTTGCGAAATAAAGACAACACTTAAAACAAAAATCATCTTGTAAATTTTTTTCATTTTGTAAATTTGAAATTTGTGATTAAAAATTAGATATTGGTAATTTGATAGTTAATAATTATTCATTTACCATTCCACAGCAACTCTTCCTGCAAGCAAAAATGATATTTTTATACCAAGTTGGTCTGAACTTCGCATACGTACATAATCTTCATTTCCGGGAACACTCGGAGCCGAATATAATACATTTGTTATTATCATTTTGTTGGCATTTCTATTTCTCATTTTTTCAATTCTTTCAGCATCTATTGTAACACTCATTTTGCTTGTATCTACCTCTTCTGGAATAGAAAATCCATACGTATCAACTCCTGGTCCTTTTAGTTTCCAGTATCCTCTGTATTTTTCATCAGGCACACTGTTTATACTATGTTGTTCCGTAAAAATACTGTCTATTATTGTAAAACCTCCTTGGTCGTTATCAGCTGTAAAATAAATTTGAAGTAGTCCATCAAATGGAAATCTGTTTGCTAATTTCATTTTCATAATAACCGAGTCTACATCTTCGTATATGTCTTCGTTCCAGTCCATATCACTTGTATCTCCCATTACTAAATTTATTAGCTTTATCTCAAGTGGCAGGTCTATATCTAAATCAATATTTAACTTTTCGCTACCAATTAGTTCGTTTAATTCCTGTTCTTCTGTGCTTCCTATTTTTGCTGAAAATGAAGCCCAGTTAGGTATATCAGCAAAGAAACTACCCAAACCAGGTACTATTGTTGTATCTATTTCAATTGTGTCAATATAAGTACCGCCTATATCTGGATTATACATTTCAAAAGTTTCTAAAATTTCACTTTGTGAAATTACAATTCTATCTCCATCGTAAAATTTAAGTGTGTCAATTCTAAAATAAGCACTTATCGGAATTTCATTTCTTAATATAAGTCTAAATTTTGGGTCGGCAACGTATAATTGTCCACTCAAAGTATTGTCATTTATTTTCAATTTCATCAGTTCTGAATTGAAATATACAGAATCTTCTGGCACATTTGGCAAATCATCAAGATTCCAAATTTCTGCCGCTGTGGAGCTGTACAGATTTTCTTTAAACATTCTTATATGAAGCATGCCGTCATCATCAGCAGTAACCCAGAAGTCGCCTATATCATCTGGTATAAAATTAAATAGTTTTAGGTTTGTGTTAATAATTGCTACGGCGACCATTCCGTCTATCATCATCGAATCCTTAGTATTGTCAAGTTCCTCAAGGTTAAAATCTTTCCTACATGACTGAATAATAATAAAACTCGAAATAAATAGAATAATTAACAGAAAAATACTTATTTTTTTTATTCTCATAGCACAATTTTTTATTTAATTTAAAATTTAATTTACAAAGTTAATATTTTTTATTTAATTTATTTATAATTTTTTTTTGACTGCTTATTTATCAAATAATTTTCGACCTATACAATCAAAAATTATTTGTGATATTCTTATATTAACAAGCTGAAAAATTGTTGTTCTATACAAAATATTTTCAATTTTTTATTTTGTATTTATAAATATAAGAATTACTATTTCCAACAATAAGCGATAGATTTTCATTTTCGGCAAACCTACTAATACTAAACAAACTACTTCCCATAAGTGGGAACCCGTCATACAAAGTACCATCATTATTGATTAGATATATTTTGTTTTCTGTATCCGAAACGACTCCTATTTTTATATCATCTGCTGAAAATTTGTAAAAAGAATGTTTTAAATTTATAATTTCATTAAAAGTATAAGAAAAAAGTCTTTCTTTCTTACGATTATAAACGTCTGTTTGTTGTTTATCTGTATAAATAAATTCATTAATTTTATCGCCGTTCAAATCTGTATAAGCAAAATAATGTTCATTTGAATATTGTTTAATAATCATTTTTTTCACGTTTCCGTCCAGATATATAAAGTAAACTGTTCCTGCTTCATTGCTTGTTACAAAACGAGGCGGTGATGTATTTGTTTCTTTTTCAAAGAATATTTCCGAATTTTTTGCTGGCGAAATATTTATAATAGGTTTTATTCTTTCTTGTCCCTTTCTGTTGAGGAAATATATATTTTCATCATCATAAAACACTATATAATCAGTATCATTGTTTCTAAAATATTTTATTTTACTTCTTACTTTATTTTTTGTTTTTCCGAATGTCCAGCCTTCAATCTCCTTGCCTGTTTTATCAAAAAGATATACTTTTAAGTTATCCATCGGCAATAAAATTCTATAATTTTTATTGTTATCATAGTCAAATATTGCAAGTCCAGAACTTGTTGTTGATTTCAAATTTACTGGATAATTTGTCAAATAATTACCATTTCTGTCAATAACATGTATTTCTTTTTTTGTATTAAAAATAATTTGCAATTTGTTGTTTTCATAAAAATCAATTTGGTAAACATCACTTAGAATTTTATCTGAAAGTTGTCTGCTCCAGATAATATTTCCGTTCTTATCTATCAAATATATTTTGTTATTTTTGTCCTGAATAAAGACCTCTTTTTCGTCTGTATTATGGTTTATCAAAATAGAAGGTTTACAACTAGATAATGTATCAAGTCCACATTCCCAGATAGTTTCTGATATTTTTGTTGGTTTGTTGTTGTATGCAAATTTGATATTTGTGTATATAGGATAGGAATCAGCAATATACTGAATTACAGGACCTTTCAGTTTAAAAATAAATTCTCGTTCTTTTTTAAATTTACTTTTATATATTGGTTTTAGGTAGTTTGAAATTATACGATAATTACGAAATATATTATTATATAAGAATATATTTGTCTCATCTGGCAATGAATTTATGAGTTCTGCGTCTTGTGATTTTTTAATAAAAGTACTATTATCTTCGTATGAGTTTATTAAATTTTTTATTGCTTTTCTTGATTCTCCGAAGACAATATAATCTTCTATAAATGTATAATATTCTGAGTTAATATTTTCGAATATCGTACCAAAGAAAACATAAGGAATTTTCTTATCTGATAGTTTATTGATAATATATTTTTTGTTAAATTTAGTATATAATGTTTTAAAACCTTTTGTATTCAATTTATTTTTAACAGCATTTTTCTCTATAATCTTATCAAAATATTTTTTTACTTTTTCTATATTTGTTATTTCTAAGAAAGCAAATTTATTATGAAGCATTCCATTTTTATTAATATCTTCTGTAATTATTGAAATTTCATTATGAAACAGTTCATATATATCATTATCGTTTTCGTTTAGACTAAAATTTTTATAGAAATTTGATGTTTTTTTTCTGTAAATATTAATATCATTATTATCTGAGAGATAGTTATTGTATCTTTTTTTAAAATTAAAACCATTTCCTATATTTAGTATTACAAAAGAAGAAGTTTTTTTTGGAAATATTTTTATCATCTGGCTATTGACTGGTGTTGTGTTTCGGAATATTTCAAGGTAATCAGATTTATAGCCAACAGATGTGTAACCGCTCATAACGAGTTCTCGTTCCTTAATATCAATATCAAAAGCCGACCATTCGGCGAAATTACTTATAAGTTTTAGTTTATTCATGAAGCTATCCTCAAAAAATTCAGCGAACAAATCATACAGCGATGCGTAATTAATAAACAGACTCGCTGTTCCTTTTCTTTGTGATGTATTGTATATTTCGTTAAAATTTTTGTTTGCATAAAGAGTAATGTCGCTGTTTAATCGTCTTATAGCTTTTTCTGTTAATATTTGTGAAAAACTGAAAATAAAAAAATTCTTATGAAATGAACAGTAGAAATTATACTCTTTATTATCAGGAAAGACTACATTATATATATTTGCATTATCGTAAACTGATGATTTAATTTTATATTTTGATTTGAATAATGTTTCTAACAGTTCTTTTATTTTATCATGTTGTTTTTTATTTACTTTACTTATAAACAAATATTCCATCTTTCCAGGTTCTATAATATGCCCAGATATTATCATTTTCTCTTCATTTAAAGTTTTATAGGCGAGTTTATTATTTTCAAATAAAGAATCTATAAAGTTTATCTCTTGCAATTTTTTTTCTAAAAAAACACTCTCCAACAAGTTAAAATACAAATTAGGATTATTTTTTATTTTTTTCAAGAGCTTTTGAAAATTATTGGTCTCCAAAATAAATGAAACATCAGATGGGACTGCATTTACGGCAGATGCTGGTTTTTCTTTATCGTTACCCATAAAAAAAGTAATAATAATAATAATTAAGATAATTAATATTGCTATTGACAGCGATGTTTTATGATTTTTTTGCATTTTTATTTTTTTTGTTATAAAGTTTGAAGAATATTTTAAAACTTAACTGTTTTAGGTGCTGTTCCTTTAATAATTTCAGCATTTAAAATATCAGTTTTGACTTCCACTTTATTGCTTTTCTCTCCGTTTGTTGCAACAAAAATCGTTGAAAATTCTTTTGTTTTATTCTGTGAAACACAAAAACTATATACAATATTTCCTTTTTTATCTTTCTCATATATCGGGGTTGTTATTGTAACTCCGTTGGAATATGTATGTTTCATTTTTAAATCTTTCAGAGATTTATTCTCTATGAGATATATTACTCTTACCAAAATCGGGGACTTCCCGCTACAATCACATTTAGAATAATATTCAATGTTTAATAATTTTGCTTTGATATTATCTTTTTGAATTTTTGTAAATGAAGAGAACAAAAATATAGTTAAAATTACAAAAAAAATATTTCTCATAATATTTTTGAATTAATGAAATTAATAAATATTTGGTGGTAGATAACGTCTATAAATTTATTGTATTTATCAAAAATTACAACGTACTTAAAATTTCGCAAAGTTATTAAAAAGAAATTATAAAAAAAATATCAAAAGAAGTTTTATTTCTATATAGCAAACAAGGACTGTTATATTACCATTTTTGTTGTATAATTTTTATAACAAATTATTTGATAATTTGGTTCTCTATGACATGAACATTCTCGTGGTAGAAGATTGAAAAATTGTCATGTATTAATGTAATGGTTATTTGTTTAAAATTGTGATTATTATTGTATGATATTTTGCAAAATACCGCGTCATAATAATCACAAATTTATTTTTGTTAGATAAAAAATACTTATAACTATTTTAATTAATTTCTAAGTATTTTACCTTTTGTAATAAGGCTTTGCATTCGTTGTAGAGTTTTTCTTTGCATA
Source organism: Bacteroidales bacterium (assembly GCA_029934515.1). GTDB lineage: Bacteria > Bacteroidota > Bacteroidia > Bacteroidales > JAADGE01 > JAOZMB01. The sequence goes on along the minus strand of JAOZMB010000081.1, from coordinate 4,027 downwards.
CACAATTCTATGAATGCTTTTCTTTCAAGTTCCAGAAGATATTTCTCTGTTACTTCTGTCATTGGTTTTGATATATCGCCACCAGCAAGAACATACCCAAGTTTCTCTGCAATTAATTTATCGTGTTCCGACATATATTTCCCAACAGTAAACGAGTCGGCACCAACGAGGTACATTCCGTGAACTTCTTTTCCGAGAACTTTTATGTTGTTTCTTTGAGCTGGTTTTGAGTATCCTTTGTCAGCCATCTGTAAAGCTACTTTTTTTGCGTAAGGCAATTGATGAGCTTTGCTGACAATTACCTCATCTGTTCCTTCTCTAAGATAACCCAAGTCAAATGCTTCATAAGCTGATGTTGAAACTTTTGCCTGTCCTATTGTAAGGTATCTGTTTAGATAGGCATTGTTTCTGACATCTCCGTTTTTTATTTCATCGCCAAGTCGCAGAGCAAATTCTTTTGTTCCGCCTCCTCCAGGTATTACACCTACACCGAATTCTACAAGTCCCATGTATGTTTCTGCGTGAGCAATTACTTTATCTGAGTGCATAGAAAGCTCGCATCCACCACCGAGAACCATTCCATGAGGAGCCGAAATAACAGGAATCGAAGAGTAACGCAAACGCATCATTGTATTCTGGAACATTTGTACGGCATAATTAAGCTCGTCCCATTCCTGCTCAACAGCCATCATAAATATCATACCTACATTAGCACCAGCCGAAAAATGATCCGCTTCGTTTGAGATGACAATTGCTTTATATTTTTCTTCAGCAAGGTCAACGGCTTTATTAAGCGCCTGTAAAGTTCCGCCACCAATAACATTCATTTTTGAATGAAATTCTACATTTAACACACCATCGCCGATGTCAAAAATACTTGCCTCTTCGTTCTTGTAAATAACATTGGTTGCTCTTATTGCATTAAGTGAAATAAACGATTTGCTTCCAGGTATTGTTTTATACGATTTTGTAGAAATATCGTAATATTTTTTAAGCCCATTTTCAATTTTGTAGAACGATTTGATACCAACGGCAAGCATATCATAAACCCATGATGCTGGTTTTTTCCCTGCCTCTTCCATTGCTTTTACTGTCTCTTCAACACCAACAGCATCCCACGAATCAAAAGGACCAAGTTTCCAACCAAAACCAGCATTTAAAGCGTCATCAATTTTATAAATTTCATTGCTTATTTCTGGAATTCTGTTCGATGTATATTGAAAAAGATTATAAAAAGAACTTCTGTAAAAATTACCTGCCTTTGATTTATCTTTTATTAAAATTTTTAGACGTTTGGCAAGATTGTTTTCTTCTTTTGCTTTTTTGAAAATCGAAAATTTTGGTTTCGGGTCTTGTGTATATTCAAGAGTTTCAAAATCAATTGTAGGAAAAGTTTTTTTGCCATTTACAACAACTTTTTTTGAAAAACCTTGTTTTGTCTTTGAACCGAGCCATTTGTTGTCGAGCATCGTTTGTATATAATCAGGTATCATAAAACGGTCGCTGGCTTCGTCTTTTGTATTTTCTCTTATTCCGTTTGCAACGTGAACAAGTGTGTCAAGTCCCACAATATCAGCTGTTCTGAATGTTGCAGATTTTGCTCTTCCGATGAGTGTTCCCGTCAGTTTATCTATTTCAGTAATAGTAAGTCCGTAATTTTTTACGTTGTTGAATAAATCCATTATAGAAAATGTTCCAATTCTATTCGCAATAAATGCAGGAGTATCTTTTGCATGTACTGTCGTTTTGCCAAGGAATCGTTGTGCATAATCTCCAAGAAATTCAATTACTTTTGTCGATGTTTTAGATGAAGGAATTATTTCAAAAAGCTTCAAATATCTCGGCGGATTGAAAAAATGTGTTCCACAAAAATGTCTTTTAAAATCTTCACTACGTCCAGTTATCATTGCTTCAATAGAAATTCCAGATGTATTTGATGTTATCAAACTTCCTTTTTTTCTAAATTTTTCTACGTCTTCAAATACCTGTTTCTTAATATCAAGTCGTTCAATTACTACTTCAATAATCCAATCGCAGTCTTTTATTTTTTTCAAATCGTCTTCAAAATTGCCTGTAGTTATTCTTTTGGCAAATTCTTCCTTGTAAATCGGTGATGGTTTGGATTTTAATGCTTCACGCAAAGAATTGTTTACAATACGATTTCGCACTTTTTTATCTTTAATACTAAGTCCTTTTGCTTTTTCAATATCTGTTAGTTCGCGCGGCACGATGTCAATAAGTAACACCTCGACACCTATATTCGCAAAATGACAGGCTATTCCAGAACCCATAATTCCAGAACCAAGAACAGCAACTTTATTAATTCTCCTTGTCATAATATATTTATTTTTGTAAATTATAGATTTATCAAATAACAAAAATTGTTATTTATTTATTTTATCTTTATTTTCAGAGGCAAGCTCGTTAATAGTATTCATAACTTTATAAAAAACCTTCAGTTCACTTTTTTTAACTCTTTTCAATACTTTCTCATTAAAAGAAACAATTGTTTTCTTAGCTATTTTCATTTTAATAACACCATATTCGGTCAAAAAAATACGAACAATTCTTTTATCTTTTTTATCAATTTCTTTGTATATAAAACCTTTTTTTTCCATACTTTTTAGAAGACGGCTAAGGCTTGTTGGTTCCATGCCAAGTAATGGAGCTATTTTTGTTGCTGGCGTTCCTTCTCTGGAAATATTTATAAGGACATAACCAATAGTTTGAGAAATTTCATATTTTAAAGCAATACGATTATACATTTTTGTAAGTGTGTGCCAGGTTGATTTTAATTGATAATCAACAGTTTCTCTTAAATTCATAAATTGAAATTTATTATGCGTACATTACAAATGTATGTAAAATATATTATGTATGCAAAATAAATTATATATGTTATAAAACATGTTTAAAAAAATACAAAAAAATTATACTTTTTCTTGACTGATAATTAATAATCTGACAATTAGATTAAAGTTTTTATATTGTGATTAAAAAATTGTGTAAACATTTATTCGCATAATGCTCAAATCTTTATACTGATGATTGTAGAGGTTTTATAAAAGCATTCAAAAAATAATTTTATAAATTAAAAAAGTTTAATATTTTTGTCAAAATAAACAGTGAAACATTAAAAAAACAGATGGATAAAAAAGACAAAAAGTTTTTAAATAGCTTAGACAAATCAAAAACAGAAGAAGACGTAAAAAATGTTTATGCAAGGCATTTTAAAATTGATTACGATACTTCTGACAGACACGATTTATACACACCACAAGTTTTGTTTGAATTTAAATATAACAAAAACATGGACAATTTAAAAGCAAGAGCTGGTGTTTTTGCACAAATTTTATATTATGTACATCGTTTAAAATTTGGATTTACGAAAAAACCTATTCCAAATTATTTGTGCCTTGCCAATAAAAATGAAACAGTTATTACGGAAACTGCTAAATGGAAAAATTATTACTCTGATATTGATAATTTCGATTGGGATCTAGCGCCAAGCATACCAGATAAAAGATTAGTTAAAAAATTAATCGATGATAACGAATTTAGAAATTTACATATTTTTAAATTAAAGAACGAGCAGGATTACAATATACTGTTTGAAAAACTAACAAAATGTTTAAACGAAGAGCAGACCTTAGATTTAATAGATAAAAAAGTAATTACGGAAGATAATTTTGAAGAAGTCTTTGAGTATTGGAACGGTATTTTCGGAACAAGTGTTTTCAATGGTTTTAAGACTTCAAAATATTTCGTTTGTGATATTCAGGAAGGACGAACTTTTTTAATAAAAGAACAAGGAAAAGTATTTTTTGATTTTGGTGCGGGTGAAGGAAGAACTAAAAAAATATTGATAAAAGATTATCAATTTTTTTGGAATATTTACGAAAAAATAAATTCTGCGGATATAATACGTGGTATTTTATCGAAAATAGATAGACTGACAAACGAAGAAATGAGACGTTTTCATGGTGAATTTTTTACGCCTATTAGGTTTGCGCGTAAGGCGTTGGAA